>CAYQTM010000020.1:6881-11912 GCA_964420355.1 uncultured Opitutales bacterium | reverse complement strand
CTTCGCACCAGCCTGAACCCGCCCGCTCCCCAAGACGAGCCTTTTTCGCCGCTAGCGCCGTTCATTTTGTGCGCCGGGCGGCGTCACACCTTCAGGCGCTCTTCGATCACTGGGTCGTTGGCGTAGGCGATGGCATCCTCCCGGGAGATGTGCCCGTTTTCGCACAGCTCGATGAGGTGCTGCTCGAGGGTATTCATGCCGTCGCGGTGACGGGTCTCCATCAGCGAGTAGATCTGCGACCAGTTCGAGCTGCGGATGAGGTTGCCCATGCTGGGGATGTTATTGAGCACCTCGGCGGCAATCAGGCGTCCACGCCCGTCGAGGCGGGGCACCAGCTTCTGGCTGATGACGTAGCGCAGCCCGAAGGAGAGCTGCGCCGCAATCTCGTTGCTGCGTGTAGAGGGCACCATGTCGATAATGCGGCTGAGCGCGCCGCGCGCATCGCGGGTGTGCAGACTGGAAAAGACGAGATGGCCGGTCTCGGCGGCGGAGAGGGCGAGCGTGGTGGTTTCGAGGTCGCGCATCTCGCCCACCACGACGATGTCCGGGTTCTCGCGGACGGCGCTGCGCAGGCCACCGCTGAGGCTGGGCATGTCGGTGCCCAGTTCGCGCTGCGAGATCAGACAGCGTCGGCTGCGGTGGACATATTCGATCGGATCTTCCAGTGTAATGATGCGCCCACGGCGGTTGCGGTTGATGTGGTCGATCAGGCTGGCGATGGTGGTGGTTTTGCCGCTGCCAGTAATGCCCGTGACGAGCACCAGCCCTTGCTTGAGGTTCACAATGTCGCGCCAGACCGCCTCGTTCGGCAGACCCAGCTCGGCGATGTCCGGCACCTGACGCGGCAGCAGGCGCAGCGCAAAAGCCAGCCCGTCGCGGTCATAAAACGCATTGATGCGAAAGTTGGCTGCGCCCTCGACCCAGTGGAAACCGGTGTCGATATCGCGCCGTTCCTCCTTGATCTGCCGCTGCTGCGCCTCGTTCAGCATGGGAAAGAGCAGCCGCTCGATCGCCTCCTCGGTCAGGGTAGCACCGCCCGGATACTTCTCCAGCTCCTCGTCGAGCCGATAATAAAGTGGCTCGCCCGCCTTGAAATGAAAATCCGAAACCCGCGACAGCCCATCGACTTCCAGCGAGGGGTCGGTAAAGCTCTCCAGCAGCTCGTGCATGCTGTAAATTTCATTCTCAACGGGGTAAACAGCGTCGTGCAAGTCGTAGGGCATGATCCCACCTTGCCAACCTTACCCGCAAAAAGCAATGTTGCACCGCACTTCGACCGGCACCGCGCCGACTGCTTCCACGCGCAGAGACGCCCCAAGAAGCTCTCGATCAAGAGCCTCAACCGAAACTCGCTGCGCATCCTCAAGGCCATGAACGTGCCCAAGATCTACCGCCCAGAGTTCAATCACGACAGTCCGGAACGCGTTGGCGTTCAGATAACCGCTACGGGGTCGAATTGTATCTAGCCCACTTTCGCCGTCCCATTCCAACTATGAGCCTTTTTTCACACTCCTCCGCCCCAGTCGCTGATCCGCGCAGCAATGGTCAACTGCGTGATGCTGAATACCGCGAGGTTTCCAAGCTGGTCTATCAGCATAGCCGGATCAACCTCGGCGAGAACAAGCGCGAGCTGGTGACGGCGCGCCTGTCCAAGCGGCTGCGCGCGCTGGGGCTGCCGAGTTATCGCAACTATCTCGACTTGCTGGGAAGCGCGGGGGGCACGACCGAGCTGGCGAATTTTGTCGATGCGATTTCGACCAATCACACCTACTTTTTTCGTGAGGAGACCCACTTCGATTTTCTTCAACAGACGATCCTTCCGCAAATGGGCGTTGGACTGCGGCGCCCTTTTCGGATGTGGTGCGCGGCGGCTTCCAGCGGCGAGGAACCCTATTCGCTAGCCATCACGATGGAGGAGTTTTTCGCGCAGCAGGGCGGCAGTTGGACGCTCGACGGCAGCGACATCTCGACCAAAGTGCTCAAAATCGCGCGCGACGGGGTCTATCCGAAAGAGCGCCTGCAAAAAGTGCCGCTGCAATTGATGCGCCGCTACTTCCAGAAGGGCACCAGCAGTAACGACGGCTTTTTTCGCGTGAAAACCAACCTTTCCCGGCACATGCGCTTTCACCAGCTCAATTTGCTGGGCGGCGCCTACCCGTTCAACGAGCCCTTCGACACCATCTTTTGCCGCAACGTCATGATCTACTTCGACAAGGCCACCCAACAGGAACTGGTCGAGCGCATGACACCGCTGCTGCAACCCGGCGGCTATCTGCTGATCGGCCACGCCGAGAGCCTGACCGGCATCAAGCACAGCCTCAAGATGGTCAAGCCCGCCATCTACCAGAAGCCCGGAAAGTAAGCGCTCGATCCTGCGCAAGAAGGCATTGGGGTCTCCCTGCTGCTTGCTGGTGTAGCAGCCGCTTCGACAAAGTTCGGCGATGCCCACGTGTAATCGCAGGTATCGTTGCGGCGTTGAACCTCAACGCCAACACACAACATATTGTGTATTAAATCCGGTAATACCACTGATTGCAGTGGTTTCTATTGTCGCGAGATGGCGCTTTGTGCTTTTCCGAGGGCACTTCAAGATGTAAATTGGGTCTATCAAGGAGGCACTGTCTCTTTGGTTTCCCCAAAACATCATCTCCCAACCCAGACCTATCATGGAATCGCTCAATCCCCTCGACTACATCATCAAACGCGACGGCCGCAAGGATCGCTTTGAACCCAAAAAACTGCTGGCTGCTTTTCTGAAAGCTGGCGAGGCCAGCGGCGAGTTTGGCCAGGACGAGGCGGTGACGCTCGCGCGTCGGGTGGTCAGCCAGTTGCAGGTGTATCTGGGCACGGATACGCCGACCGTGCAGGACGTGCAGGACACGATGGAGGAGGTGTTGATCGCCAGCCCCTATAAGAAGACGGCCAAGGCGGTGCTGCTCTACCATGATCAGCACGCCAAGATGCGCAGTCTGGCCACCGCCGCCGACATCGAGCTGATGGATGGCTACCTGAATTGCCTCGACTGGGAGGTGCGCGAGAACAGCAACATGACTTATAGCCTGCAAGGTCTGAACCACTACCTGAGCGCCGACATCACCAAGGCCTACTGGCTGAACAAACTGTATCCGCCCGCCGTGCGCGATGCCCATACCGACGGCTCCATGCACATGCACGACCTCAATCTGCTGTCGGTTTACTGCGTGGGCTGGGACTTGCACGACCTGCTGATGCAGGGTTTTGGCGGGGTGCCGGGTAAGATTGAAGCGGGGCCGGCACGGCACTTTCGCTCGGCGCTGGGGCAGGTGATCAATTTCTTTTACACACTGCAGGGCGAGGCTGCGGGTGCGCAGGCTTTTTCGAGCTTCGACACGCTGCTGGCACCGTTTATCCGGCACGACAAGCTGGACTACAATGGGGTTAAGCAGGCGCTGCAGGAGTTCATTTTTAACATCAACGTGCCGACGCGGGTGGGCTTTCAGACCCCCTTCACGAACGTGACGCTCGACCTGGAGTGCCCGAAGCACTACGCGGATCAGCCGGTGGTGATCGGCGGCGAGCTGCAGGACTACACCTACCGCGAGTGTCAGAAGGAGATGGATCTTTTCAACAAAGCCTTCTTTGAAGTGATGGCGCAGGGGGATGCCAAGGGACGGATTATGACCTTCCCGATCCCGACCATCAACCTGACCAAGGATTTTCAGTGGGATAAGCCCGAGTATGAGGGACTGTGGGAGATGACCGCCAAATATGGCGTGCCCTACTTCTCGAACTTTATCAACTCGGACATGGATCCGGAGGATGCGCGCTCGATGTGCTGCCGACTGCGGATCGACAATACGCAGCTCGAGATGCGGGGCGGCGGGCTATTCGGGGCGCATCCGCTGACCGGCTCGATTGGCGTGGTGACGATCAATCTGCCGCGAATTGGCTACCAGAGCTGGACGGAGCAGGACTTTTTCGAGCGGCTCGACCACCTGATGGATTTGGCCAAGGACAGTTTGGAAATCAAGCGCAAGGTTCTGGAAAACCTGACCGATAAAAACCTCTACCCCTACACCAAGCATTACCTGCGACACATGAAGGAGCGCTTCGACTGCTACTGGAAGAATCACTTCTCGACCATTGGCATCTGCGGGATGAATGAGGCGCTGGTGAACTTCAATCAGAGCCACATCGGCACCGCCGAGGGGCAGCGATTTGCCAAGAAGATTCTCGATCACATGCGCGAGCGGCTGGTGAGTTATCAGCAGGAGACCGGCAACAACTACAACCTCGAAGCAACGCCCGCCGAGGGCACGAGCTTCCGCCTGGCGCTGGCCGACAAGAAGCGCTTCCCTCGGATTTTGGTGGCGAACGAGGAGGACACCCACAGCGGGTCGGTGCCCTATTATACCAACAGTAGCCATCTGCCAGTGAATTATACGGACGACCCCTTCGAGGCGCTCGACCTGCAGGACGGCCTGCAGAGCCGCTATACCGGCGGCACGGTGCTCCACCTCTTTCTGGGCGAGCGGATTCAGGATCATCGGACGGTGAAGAGCTTCATCAAGAAGGTCGCGCATAATTACACCCTGCCCTACTTCTCGCTGACGCCTACTTTTTCGATTAGCCCGGAGGTCGGTTATCTGCCCGGCGAACACCACACCTGCCCGGTCAGCGGCAAGCCCTGCGAGGTTTACAGCCGAGTGGTCGGCTATCTGCGCCCCGTGCAGCAGTGGAACGACGGCAAGCAGGCCGAGTATAAAAACCGCAAGGTGTACCGGGTCGAAGAAGTGGCTCCCGAAGCCGAAGCGGCAGGTGTGGCCGCTGGCGAGACCGAGAGCTCGCAGGCTTGACGCTTCCTACCTGCGGGGCAGGTAGGCGTTGGGGGGGGCGGGGCGCTGCGCGCCCCGCCCCCCCGCCCCCCAACCCGTCGCAACCCCCGGTGGCTTGGGAACCGGGGGCCTTGCGGGGGCGAAATGGCTGTTCCCCGGCTCGGGTTTTGGAGCGGCCCTTGGCTGGATGGGAGGCGGGGGTGTGTTTGGAGGGGTG
>CAYQTM010000020.1:0-6871 GCA_964420355.1 uncultured Opitutales bacterium | reverse complement strand
GGCGAGGGCGAGTGTAAAACCCGCAAGGTGTACCGGGTGGGAGAGGTGGCTCCGGAGGCCGAGGTGGCAGGTGTGGCCGCTGGGGAGACCGAGAGCTCGGAGGCTGGCCGCTTCATACCTGGGGGGCAGGTAGGGGTTGGTGGGGGGCGGGGCGCTGTGCGCCCCGCCCCCCGCCCCACACGCGTGCGCAACGCCAGTTGCGTGCGAAGCAGGAGTCTTGCTGGAGTCGAATGGCTGATCCTCAGCCCAGCGTTTGGAGCAACTCTTCGCTCGGCGGGATGTCGCGGATGATTTGCGAGGGATCGGGGCCGACGCCGATGTAGCGAATGTTCGGGATTTCGAGAGGGTATTCGCCCCAGCGGCTGGCCACATCGCAGATGCTCTTGAGCATCAAGGCGATGTAGCGGCGGGCGTTGGCGGGCAGTTCGGCAAAGCGGCGCACCGGGCTGATGTCCTCCGCCCAGCCGGGCGTCTCGATGTAGTGCGGGCGCAGGCGGGCGCGGATGGCGTCATCGCGGGGCACGCCGGGGAAGCGCTGGCCGTCGGCATCGGTGTAGTGCGTGCAGATTTTGAGGCTGCCCGGCCAGTCGGGTTGCTGGGTGAGGGCATCGAGCTTATTGATAACCAAATCTTGAAAACCGCCAAAACGCAGGGCATCGCCTTTTTCGACCGCATCAAACCAGCCAACCATGCGCTGGCGACCGGTCGAAGTGCCGTATTCGACGCGGCGCAGGAAGTCGCCCACCGCGTCATTCTGCGGCATCTCGGTCAAGAAGAGGTGCGTGCCAACCTTGGTGTCGTAGGCTTTACAAACGCCGATAGCGTGAACAGGTTGCAGGGGAATACCCGCCGATTCGAATATCTCAGGCGTAAAGGTGTGCGAGGCAGTGAGATTGGGCGGATAGCCCCGGCGCTTGTCGAGCCAATAGGCCTGGCCAAACTCGCCGATCACGCTCTTGCCCTCGCGCAGCAGGCGCAGCAGCTCCTCGCGCAGGTCGGCCACCTGCCCGCGCAACACCTGACCGCACTCCCAGTAGGCGTCGATCAGTGCATCCAGGTTCAGGCTCACGCCCGCGCTGCCCCGAAAGCGCCCAAAATCGAACTCCTCGCGTGGGAAGATGCCCGCCTCGATCGCCTCGGCGTTGGCACGGGTCTCGGCCTCGGTCAGCCGGTCGAACAGTCCCCCAAAGGCCGCAGCATCCACTCGATAGACGTGCTCGATGCAGCGCAGCGCCCGGTCGGCACGCTCGCGCAGCTTCTTGGCAAACGCATCCTTATCCTCGCGGAAGCTGGCGTAATAAAGCTGCCACTGGCCATTTTCCTCCAGAAAAGCCGGGGTAATACCGCGCCCGGTGGTGCCGCGAATCGGCTCGCCCAGCACCTCGGCACGGTAGTGCTCACAGGCGAGGTCGAGCAGGCGGTGCGTCAGGTCGGAGAGCATCAGGCGCTCGTCGAGCAGCAGGCGCTCGATCACCTTGAACCCACGCGCCTCCAGCGGGCGCGCCTCCCAGAGCAGCTTGCGCGGGTCGGCCACTACACCACTTCCGAGCGCCAGCCAGCGCACCTCAGGGGCTGCCACCGCGCAGGGCAGCAGGTTGTGCTTCAGCCCGGCGGCGGTGTGGCCGGAGTTGGCTCCGCCGTTGACCTTGAGCACCATGTCGACAGGGTGCCCCGTCCCGGCCAGCTCCTCGATCACTTCATAGACGAGCCGTCCCTTGCCCTCGTCCCCAAAGCTGATCCCGAGATCTCCGATTATCTGTGACTGAAAAGGTGTAAGCGCCATAACTCAAGCGGCTCCGGCGTCAGACACGAAAAAACGGACTCCACGCCGGTAGTCCGTTAAAAGAGCTTTAAGGCAAACTCCCTCCAGCGCAACGCCTATTTCATGGGCGATGCGAAATAATTTCAATCCATGGCCGAGTTGAACATATCGAGGAGGCGTTGGGCGTTGCGGGCAGGGTCGAATTCGGATTGCACCCAGGCGCGGGCGTTTTGGCGGAGGGTTTCGGTGGTGGTGCAGGTGAGGGACTGGAGGCGGTCAGCCCAGGTCTGAGGGTCGCCGAAGGGGCAGACGTAGCCGGTTTTGCCGTCGCGGATGGCTTCAGTAGTGCCGGCGACGGGCGTGGTGAGGACGAGGCAGCCGCTGGCCATCGCCTCGGCGAGCACGTTGGGCAGGCCATCGCGGTCGCCGTCGCGGGCGACGCGCCCAGTGAAGAGCAAAGCATGGTGTTGGACGAAAGCAGCGAGGGTGGCCTCGCCGGGCTGGGCACCAGCCAGCCGGACGTGGGCACCGAGGCCGAGCCGCTCGATCTCGCGCTGGAGGCTGGACTGAAGCGCACCGCCGCCGATGATCGTGGCACGGAAAGCCAATCCACGGCGTCGCAGCTCGGCGTAGATTTGCAGTTGAAAGTCGTAGCCTTTTTTAGGGGTCAGGCGTCCAACGCTCAGCAAGCGCAGCGGCTCACCCGGCGGCGGCAGGGACAGCGGCGCATAGGCGGGAAAGGGGTCGAGGCTGCGCCGGATGCGGTGGACTTTCGCCGACTCGCTGCCGAGCCGTTGTCGCAGGGTGGCAGCGGCGGCGTCGGTCGAGGTGTGGACGGCGCGCGCAGCGGACAACTTCTCGCGCAAGAGCCAGTCGCCGCCGTGCCGATAGAGATCGTAGGCGTGGGCACCCATCGTGAAGGGCTGGCCGGTCAGCCGCTGCAACAGTAGGGCGGCGGCGGCGGGCATGGTCGCCCAAGGCGCGTGCAGGAGGTCGGGGCGCTCGCGCTCCAGTCGCCGCGCCCAGACCAGAGCGAATCCAAAGCCCAGAAAGTTTTCTGCCCAGTTTTGCAGCGAGGGCACCGGGCGTGCAAACAGCTCGCGCAAAAGCCCGCAGAGCGCCTCGGGACGCCGCCAGCTCCAATACGGCAGCGCCCAGATCAGCCGCCAGAGCTGCCAGAGCCGAAACCGCTCAATGGGCTGCCCCTCGAACTCCCCCGCACCGCCCCAAAGCGAAAACAGCCGCACCTCGACCGCCTGCCGACGCATCGCGCGGATCTCCCGCTGATAACAAGTATCCGTCGCCGCCGGACAGGTCGCGAAGAGGTAGGCGACCCGCAACATGGCTCGGCGGGGGCGGCTCCGGGGGGGTGTTGGCCGCTGCTGCCGGGTCTGGGGGCGTTGCCGCCTATGAGGCTGGCCCGGCCGACCTGGGCGTTGGCGGTGGTCCCGGAAAAGAGGGTTCGCTCCCCGGCAGAGACCGCCTTTTCGCCGTTGACCGTGATCTGGCCGCTGTAAACCGCCATGGGCTCGCGGAGGCGCTTGCGCTGCACGCTCAGCTCCAGAGTGTCGCCCGGCTTGCAGATGCGGTGGCAGCGGACGCCGTCGCAGGACGTGAAGAAAACGCTGTCGGCACGCGGCGCAGCGTCGAGCGCATCTTCCGAGCCCGCGAGCAGGTGAAGCACGGCGAGCTGGCCGAGCGATTCGAGCAGAATCGAAGCCGGGAAGACGGGATTGTCCTTGAAATGCCCTTCGAGAAACGACTCGCTGCCGCTGATCGGGTAGCTGCCGGTGGCGCTGTCGCCCGAAAGGCGCGCTTCCTTCAAAAACAGGAAAGGTGCCTGCTGGGGCAACACGGCGGCGATGTCTTCGACCCGGAAACTGCGCTCGCTGGGGGTGTCCGCGCCGGACAAACGGGCGGTCATGTAGGTTTTGATGTCACCCACCGTGCGCATTTCGCGCAGTTCTGCATTGTCGAATGAGGTTTGGAGCACCTCCTCAACCAGAATGACAATCTCCATCATGGTGAGCGAATCGATCCCTAGATCCTCGATCAGGTGGAGCGAATCGTCGCCTTGACGCACCTTCTCGCGCAGCTCTGGCTCGACATAACGCTCGACGATGCCCATCACGATGACGGGCAGCAGGGCGGTGTCGCCGGTCTCCCGATATTGGATAGCGGCCTCGTAAGTCCCCTCAGGGCAGCGCTTTAGAGAGTCTTTGAGCGATTCCGCTTCTTCGTTGGTGACGGTTCCTTGTGGCACTTTCCGGTAAAGTTATGAGTAGATAAGGGGCTTCTGCCTTCAACTAAATGTAACAATCTAAGCGCCGCCACCTGCTTGGTCGAGAGAAATTTGCCACTGCGTCGCGACCTTTTTGGGAATTTCCGCAAGATGCTGCCCCATCAATTGAGGAGGCCGCCGCGCAGCAGGAGGTAGATCACGGCGAAGCCAAGGAAGTAGAAAAAGCCAATCAGGCTGAGAATGGTGAGGAACTTGCCGGGGCGAAAGGCTTCCGGCATGAGCGGCGAGCGCACGAGGCGCAGGTTCATCCAGGCAAAGTAGGGGCCGCCAAGGAAGGCGATGACGGTGACCCAGTCGATCAGGGCGGTCAGGCTGCTGAAGAGGAAAAACACGATGCCCGCCGCCCCGAGGCAGCCGATGGCCACCCAAATCGCCTGCGCCGCGCGGTCGCTCAGGCGCATCTGCGGAAAGAGCAGCTTCATGCCGACACCCAGTGAGCGCGGGTAGGCGTCGATCACCGTGAGCGTGGTCGAAAACATGGCGCAGAGGGCGGCCACCGCGATGACCGGGCGCGTCCACTCGCCGAGCGTGCTGGTGTAGAGGCGCATCAGTTGGTCGGCAAAGGCGGCGTTGCTCTGGGCAAACTCGGTGCCGGTGCCGTGCATGACGCGCGCCCCGAGCACGACAAACATCACCGCCGTCACGATCATCAGGACAAACCCGAGGTTGTAATCGAAGCGCGCCTGACGCCAACTACTGCGACTGCCGCGCGCCTTGTCGTTGGCACCGACCCAGAGGCTCTGCCAGACCGACACCTCGATGGGCGCAGGCATCCAGCCCATCAGCGCGATGAGAAAAGGCAACGCCGAAAGCGTCCAGGCGCTCGGAGCCACGAAGCTGGGGTCGCCTGCGGCGGGCTGGCCGAGCACGGCGATGAAGGCGATGACGGTCGTGATCGTCAGCAGGCCGACCAGCACTTTCAAAAAATTCTCCAGCGCCCGATAGTGCCCGATCACCACAATCGCCGCGCAGACGATCATGATGATCGACGTCCACTGCGCCAGGCTCAGCCCGAGCTGGAACAGATTTTCCGCCAGCGCCGCAGTCAGAAAGCCCACGCCCGCAATCGTCCCGATGCAGAGCACCACATTCAGCACCAGGTAGCTCGCCAGAAAAAAGCGCCCCATCTTCAGGTAGCCATGCAGCAGCGACTCACCAGTGGCCGCCGCATACCGCGCCCCAAACTCGAAGAAGGGGTATTTGAAAATATTCACCAGCACCACCAGCAGCAGTAACTGATAGCCAAAATCGGCACCCGCGCGCGTGCTCTGCATCAGGTGTGACACCCCAATCGCCGCGCCCGCCATGCAGATGCCCGGCCCAACCGCACGCCACAGCGACCCACCACGGCGGGCAGCCTCAGAACCGGAGTCAGCAGAAACCTCGGGCATGGCCTCTTATTTGCCAAGAGCGCCGGCAGGTCAAAACAAAACGCATGGGCGCGTTTTGTCGGGCGGGCAACCGCGAAGGGTGGCCGTTGGAAAGGTCAGGCCGTCATCAACTCAGGCATCTCGACTCGTTGCGCATCTTTCCAGAGGTGTTCGAGATTGTAATAATCCCGCTTGTCCTCGGTGAAGAGGTGCACCATGAAGTCAAAGCCATCGACCACCAGCCAGCCGCTGCTTTCCGTGCGGTCAAAGCCAATGGTGTGGATGGCGTTCTCCTTGAGCGTCGATTCCACCGCTTTGCGCAGGGCGCGGAGATGGGGCTCGGAGGTGCCGGTCGCGATGAGGAGGTAATCCGTGACGGTGGACTTTCCGGTGACGTCGAGGATGCGCACATCCTCCGCTTTTTTATCTTCGAGGGCCTGGGCGCAGAGGGCGATCTGCTGGACGGCTTGCTCACGGGTAGCTGACTCGTGCATAGGCTTTTAGCGTTGTTCAGGTAGGTTGGTGACGGCTTCTGCCGCCGTGTAAAGTTGGTGCCGGGCGATGTAATCAGACACCGCTTCGGGCAAAAAGTAGCGGATGGGGCGGCGGGCGGCGCAGCGCTCGCGAATCTCGGTCGAGCTAATAGAAAAGGGATGCACGCTGAGCGGGTGGATGCGGGCGACGCCGCGCACGTCTTCGGGTGGGTTGAGCGGGTGCTCGGGGCGGTGGATGCAGATGAACTCGACGAATTCAGCGAGCTGGTGGATGTCTTTCCACTTGGGGAGCTTGTCGAGCTGATCGCCCCCGATAATCCAGTAGAGGCGGTGGCGGTCGAAGCGCGCCTTGAGGCGGCGGACGGTGTCAATCGTATAGCTGACCCCACCCGCCCGCAGCTCGTCATCAATCACCTCAAACCCCGGCGTGCCGGCTGTCGCGGCCTCCAGCATGGCCAGCCGATCTTCCGCGCTGGCTGCCGGACTGTCCTCGCGGAGGGGGGCTTGAGCCGCTGGAATGAAGCAGATGCGATCGAGACCAAGCTGCTCCATCGCGTCCTGAGCGACGATGAGATGACCTAAATGAACGGGGTCGAAGGAGCCACCGTAGAGCCCGATTTTTTCGATGCCCGCATCCTCCATCATCATACGAGAAGGCACAGGGCGCTGTTCGTCAAAGTAATCTGCATCACGCTATAACATCAGCTTAAGCCCCGCCGCCGCCGATGCAAGTAAATCTCGCCACATTTTCCGCAAAATGAGCGGCGGGCGCTCTGTTTCAGCTTTGAAAAACCCAAGCCGGGCTTACCTGCGCAAAGACCCGCGCTGTAGGGAGCGCGGGTCTTTACAAGTCAGGATCGAGGAACAGCGTAAGCATCAGGGGATGCTGGCATAGGAGTAATAAACGCGGTCGCCCTGGGTGCGGATGGTGCCCGTGCTGGGG
>CAYQTM010000019.1:0-12615 GCA_964420355.1 uncultured Opitutales bacterium | reverse complement strand
CGTCGACGCTGTTATTGGAGGCGCCGTCAATCTCGATTACGTCCATGCAGTTGCCGCCGAGGATAGCCTTGGTCAGCTCGGCCTCGGGATCCGGCTCGATGCTCGGGCCATCGGGCGCATTGAGGGCAGCGGCAAATAGGCGCGCGGTCGTGGTCTTGCCCGTGCCGCGCGGCCCGACAAACAGGTAGGCATGGGCGATCCGCCCCTGATCGATGGCATTCTTCAGCGTCTGCTTGATGTGATCCTGCCCCACCAGCTCGCTGAAGCGCCGGGGACGCCACCGCCGCGCAATCACCTGATATCCTTCCGCCATACCAACCCAGAGTCACGCCTCCGCCCCGATTTCGCAAGCGGAATCGCACCCCGAATCCGAACGAATCCATCGGGTGGGCGTGGCGCGCAGAAAAAGGACGCTCAGAGCCGCATTTTCCTGTATCAATAAGCTTGCCTAACCTTGGAGTAGCCGCATCATCGCCATTTCTTATGCAAAGCTCGCTTGCTCCTCAGCCGACTGAAACGCGCATGGCCTTGTCTGACCCGACCGCCCTTGGGGTGCTGGGGTTGGCGATTGTCACCTTTGTGGCCTCGACCCAGAAGCTGGGTTGGACGAGTGGTGTCGCGGGGCTGGTGCCCTGGGCGCTGTTTCTGGGGTCGGTCGCGCAGCTCTGGGCGTCGTCGGTTGATTTCAAGAAGAACAACTATTTTGGCGCCATCGTGCTGGGCGCTTACGGGCTGTTCTGGGTTGCGGTATCGCTGCACTGGGCGATTTCGCTGGGCTGGCTCGGCACGCCCGCGACGCCCGCCGATCCGGGGCAACTGGCCTTTGCCTGCATCGGGTATTTCATCTTTTCGATCTTCATCATGATCGCGGCCTTCGAGGCCAACAAGGTGTTCGCGGCGATTCTGGTGCTGATTAACATTCTGCTGCCCACACTCGCGCTCTCGCTGCTGGGCGTCGCAAAGGAATTGAACACGCTGATCGCCGGCTGGTCGGAGATGGGGATTGCTCTGCTGAGCTTCTACGCGGCTGGATCCGTTTTCCTGAACAACTTCTTCGGGCGCACGGTGCTGCCGCTGGGCAAGCCCCTCGGGCTGATCCGCAGAGGCGCTTAAGCGCCACGTCTGCGACGGCGGTTCAACCAGAGGGCGGCCAGCAGGATGGCGCTGCCGAGGGCGAGGCGGAGGAGGTCGGCCTCTTTGTTCCAGATGGTGAGGTTGACCAGCAGGCCAGCGGGGATGAGCACGTTGTTCATCACGGCCAGCGTGCCGGGGTCGACCTGGGTGGCACCGCGATTCCAGAGGAAATAACCCAGCCCGGAGGCACCCAGACCCAGCCAGAGGAGCACGCCCCACTGACCCGCCTCGGTGGGGTAATTGGGGCTGCCAAGGGTCAGCCAGGCCAGCAGCGCCACGACCAGTGCCCCGAAATAAAAGAAGCCAAAGGTGGCGTGCGCAGGCTGGCCGCTTTGCTCCACCTCATCGAGCCGCCGATAGGCCACCTGCCCGAAGGCAAAGCAGAGGTTGCTGCCCTGCACGACCAGAAACCCCAGCAGAAAGCTGCCGCTCACCCCATCGAAGCGGATCACCGCCGCCCCGAGTACCGCCAGCAGCGCTACCAGCAGGTAATGCAGCGAAAAACGCCGGTGGAAAAGGTCGTCGAGCAGGGTGATAAAAATGGGCGTGGTGACCGTGAAGATGAGCACCTCGGGGACGGTCAGCAGCTCGAAGGCGTTGTAATAAAAGATATACATCAGCCCGAGCTGCACCGCGCCGATCCCCGCCAGCCGCAGCGCCCAGCCCAGCCGCAGGGTGCGCCAGCGGATCAGTGGCAGAAAGACCAGCGAGGCCAGCCCGATGCGCAGGAGAACCGAGAAATAGGGGTCGACCTTGCCCGACAGATACACGCCGATCAGGCTGAAGGAGAAGGCCCAAAGAAGCGTGACGAAGATCAGTAGCGGCATAGCTGGCAGGGTGCGCCGACAGCCTTCCGCAGACGCGCGCGCGGCTCAAGCCTTTTCGATGGGCGGGCGCGGCGCGCACTGTGGGCTTGCGGTGGGCGGCGTTTGGCGCATGGTATCGGGTCATGCGCATCATTCGGTATCTGGATCGAGAGGGGCAGATTGGCTTTGCCCAGTGGGCGGAAGATCAGCCGCTGAAAATTCGCGGCAATGCCGACCACTTTGAGGTGACGGGCGAGCCGGCGGATGTCGCGCGGCTGCTCTCGCCAGTCGATGCGCGGGCGATCTACGGGATCGGGCTGAACTACCGCAAGCACGCCGAGGAGACCGGCGCGACCCTGCCCGAGCACCCGATGGTGTTCATGAAATCGCCCAGCGCGGTGAGCGACCCGGCGGCACCGATCATCCTGCCGCGCCACCTGCCGAGCGACAAGGTGGACTTTGAGGGCGAGCTGGCGGTGGTGATCGGCAAGCGCTGCAAAAACGTTTCGGCGGAGGTGGCGCTGGGCTATGTACTGGGCTACACGGCGGCGATCGATGTCTCGGCGCGCGACTGGCAGTATGAGTGGGGCGGCGGCCAGTTCTGCCGGGGCAAAACCTTCGACACCTTCTGTCCGCTGGGGCCCTGTCTGGTCACGCCCGACGAAATCCCCGACCCCAACGCGCTCAAGCTGAGCACCGTGCTCAACGGCGAAGTCATGCAGGAGGCCGAGACCAGCGACATGATTTTCAGCGTCGCCGAGCTGATCGAATTCCTCAGCGGCAGCACGACCCTGCTGCCCGGCACCGTCATTCTCACCGGCACGCCCAGCGGGGTCGGCCAGGCGCGCACCCCGCCGCGCTTCCTCGAACCCGGGGACGCCCTGACCGTCACCATCAGCCTGATCGGCAACCTGACCTGCCCGGTCGTCGAGGAGGAGTAATAACCGCTCCAGAACTAAGCGAGCGCCTGTTCGAGGTCGGCGATGATGTCTTCGACGTCCTCGATGCCGATGCTCAGGCGGATGACTTCCGGGTCGGCACCGACCTTGCCCAGCTCCTCCTTCGGCACCTGCCGGTGGGTGGTCGAGGCCGGGTGGATCACCAATGAGCGGGTGTCGCCGATGTTCGCGAGGTGGGTGAAAAGCTTGAACTTGCTGACCAGCTCGACGCCCGCCTCGTAGCCGCCCTTCAGCCCGAGCGTGAAGACCGCGCCCGCGCCCTTGGGCAGATATTGCTGCGCCAGCGCGTGATAGGGGCTGCTCGGCAGGCCGGCGTAGCTCACCCAGTCGACCTTGGCGTGGCCTTCCAGATACTGCGCCACCTTCAGCGCGTTGCTGCAATGGCGCTCCATCCGCAGACTGAGCGTCTCGATCCCCTGCAAGGTGAGGAAGGCGTTCTGCGGGCTCTGGCAGGGGCCGAGGTCGCGCAGGCCGACCGCGTGCCCGTGGAAGGTAAAGGCCATCGAGCCAAAGGTTTCGGCAAAATTGGTGCCGTGGTATTCGGGCGCGGGTTTGCCGAGGCTCGGGAACTTGTCCGCGTGCGCCAGCCAGTCGAATTTGCCGGAATCGACCACCACGCCGCCGACCGCCGCGCCGTGCCCTTGCAGGAACTTGGTGCTCGAATTGACCACCAGCGTCGCGCCGTGCTCGATGGGACGGCAGAGCGCCGGGGTCGCCATCGTGTTGTCGACCACCAGCGGCAGCCCCAGATCGTCGGCGATGCGCGCCACCGCGCCGATGTCGCAGACCACGCCGCCGGGATTGGCCAGGCACTCCATGAAGAAAGCCTTGGTGCGCGGGGTGGCCGCCTTGCGGAAATTCTCGGGATCCTCGGAGTCGACAAAGGTGACCTCCCAGCCAAAGCGCTTGTAGGCGTGGCTCATCTGATTGATCGAGCCGCCGTAGAGTTTGCGCGCTGCCACGATGTGGTCGCCCGGCTCCATCAGCGGGAAAAACGCCAGAATCTGCGCCGCGTGCCCGCTGGAGGTCGCGGTCGCCCCGACCCCGCCTTCGAGCGCTGCCACGCGAGCCTCCAGCGCCGAGACGGTAGGGTTGGTTAGTCGCGAGTAGATGAAGCCAACCTCTTCGAGGTTGAAGAGGCGCGCGGCGTGGGCACTGTCCTTAAAGACGAAGGAAGTCGTCTGATGGATGGGCATGGTGCGCGAGCCGGTCGTGGGGTCGGGCTGGGCACCTGCGTGCAGGACTTGGGTATCGAAACGGAAATCAGGGGAGTTTTCTGCCATGCGAGCAGCAAACCGCATCCCGCCCTAAAATCAACTCCAATCCGCGGTTTTCGGGGTCGAAAATACAGGTTACTCCTCGGCGAAGTGCATACGCGAGAGCATGAGCCGCACATGACTGGCCATGGTCTCGAAGAGTTCCGGATCGTTCTCGTAAGTGACACAGTAGATGAGGTCGTCCTCCATAAACCAGCCTTCGAGGCGCTGAATGGCTTCGCCGGTGATGGGGTTGCGTTGGATGTAAATAAGGTCGCGCGGGATTTTCCCCAGATACATGAAGCGGGGTCGGCGCTGATTCAGGTCGAAGTCATGCAGTATTTCCAGCTCTGCGGCGGTATCCTTTTCAGCAGCGAGGTGGAGGCCGTTGACGTAGGCGCGGAGGCTCTCCATCGAAGCGTCGGGGATAAGCTCGCCCGCGCGGAAGATGCTGATGCCCGCGCGGCAAGCGGGCTGGTTGCGGTTGACGAAAAGCACCGAGTAACGCGGATCCGAATAATCCACCACAAAGCCGTCCGGCATGCCCATGGTAATTTCGACCGGACCCGTCAGGCGCAGGCGGTCGACCATGAAGGACTCTGCCGGAGCTTTGTATATGCTGGCGCTCAGGCGGGGGCGCGGGGTCTGCGGCCAGCTCACATAGGGTTCCTCCCGATTAAAACCCGGCGTCGCATCCTCGGGCGCTGGCTCTTGGGCAGCGAGCGGTACGAGGATGACGAGGGCGCAGAGCGCAACGAGGATTCGGCGCGTGAAAATCATGGCAAAGGCTCCCGGTTAAAATTCGTTGTCGATCAATTCGAGGGCTGCGGCATATTCCTCGGCATCGATCTCGCGGTAATTTAGTCGCCGATAGGTGCGGGTGTTGGGTGTGCCGGGCGGATAGTAACCCTCGGCGAATTTAGAGTGAAACCCCCAGTCACGTGATGGCGCGCTGTAAGCGTCTTCGTCCCATTTCTGATCTGCGACCTCGCTTTCAAAGAGAGAGACTATAGAACCGCGAATTGTCACACCGCCACCCCATTCTTCGAGGAAGCGTGGAAAATTCTCGACGCCGCCGCTGTAACTGTTTCCATTCTCCTTACCGGACGGCACGAGTCCAGTGAGCAAGGCGGCGGAAATCTCGAGGTGACTTGCCGGGATACGACTTGACAAGCCCTTATTACTTTTGACATCATCCCAGTTATCGCTGAGCAGGGTAATGGCATCGGCGATCAATGCAGCGGGCGCTTCTTCATTCATGTGAGCGAAGTTGGCATCGTCATCCGGTTCAGTGGCACCGTCAGAGGTCTGAGCACCATCGGCATTATAGTGTCCTTTTACATACAAGGGCTGATTGGTGGCGATCGAGGTGCCCTTCTCATGCGAGTAAACTGGATTCGGAATGGTGGAGCCATTGCTCAGGCGCAGACCCCAGCCACCCACGCTGGGTGCCACATTGTCGACTCGGCTGGGCGAAGAGGAATCCAGCGGAAATTCAAAATAAACGACGCCGTTCCACCAGACACGCGGATCCTCGGGGTCGTTGGCGGCGCTAGCTCCCCAATTATTCAACAGTTCGGTCTCCTTGGCACTGTCAGTGTCGTTGAGGTTCAGCATCTCGCTGAGGCGTCCAACGTCCACCTCTAAAATATTTATACCGTCTCCTCTCCGGGCGTCATACATGCCACTAATGATATTGCTACCGGGCGCTGCGAATTCGTTCACGGAAAAAGGGTTGGTGCCTGAAATATTGAGCGGCACGACGATTGGGTTGCCCGAGCCATCGTAGGCGACCTCACCGTCGGCATCGCGCTGATAGGTGAAAACATCGATGCTGTTGTCGCTGTTTTTGCGCACAGTCAGTCCTGCCTTGTAGGCATACTTTTGCCGCTCTACTTCAATGTTGCGCTCTTGGGTCTCGGCATCGGGGTCGAGCAGGTCATTTTTATTTTTGACCGGCTGTATAATCTGGTAGCCGTAATTTTCAGCCTGTTTACCGTTCGAGGCATTGCCGTCGACATCTTCGACATAATCGCGCACGCCCACGGGGTTGTGCTTACCGATGCCATGCGCCGCAGAAAGCAAATTACCATCCCAAAGTTGAAGTGCTTTGGCACGCCAGTCAACGTCCGTACTTTCCAGCCAAGTGCCGCCTTGTTTCATATTTATAAGGTTACCCGATCCATCCATGATGCGCACGGCTCCGCTATCGTCCGTCTTACCGGAGTGAGCGTGGCGACCGTGGTAAACATCGCCGGCGGTGGAAATGTTTTGGTGAAAGTTGAGGGAATTGCCGGACTGCAAATAGAGATCGCCATTGGCGTGAACCGGGCCGTAGATGTGCATTTCAGGCCCAGGGGCGATCTCCATATCCATATTGTAAAAAATCGCATGGGCAAAGAGCGGGGCGTCGCGCACTTGGAGGGTTTGGGTTACGTAGGCAGATTTCTGGCGCCCGTTTTCATTGACGGTGGCCTTGCCCAGCACGGCGACCTGGCGAATCAGTACCTGCATGTTTTGCAGGGGGTCGAATTCGTTGCCCGCCACATCGGGGTCGATGAAGCGCCATTCGGCATCGGTCACCACGCCGCCGACTAGTTCGGTCGAGTAGGTGCCACGCGAAACGGTGGGGTCATAGGGGCTGTCGCCGGGCAGGATGACGTTGCTGTAGGGGTTTCCCGAGCCATACATGGTGTAAAAATCGGCGGGCAGAACGAGGGGGTTTCGAGTGGGCGCGAGCTCGTTCGCCGGAAAAGAAACGTTGCTGTCGAAGCGGTTTTTGAGCTGGGCAAAGCCGATCTCAACCACGCTTTCGGCGACGGTTCGGGCTTCGAGCCAGGTCTCGGTGTGCTTGTTGAGGCGGCGCTCGGTCAGCCCGAGGGAGCTGACGCTGGCGATCACCATCGCCATGGTCGCGCTGATGACCATGACCATGACGAGCATGTAGCCGCGTTGCTGCTGTGGGTGTTTCATGGTGCGAGAGGGGTTGGCGTCTCAGCCGCGCGGGGAGACGGAGAAGTTGTAGGTGTCGGTGACGCGCTTGTAGTCGTGCCCGTGGACGATTTCGCCGTTGATGAGCACGGTGCGCTGCCGGTAGTTCATGAAGAGGTTGTTGGTGGCGAGACCTTTCGCCAGCTCGATCACCTCATCGCTATCAGGGACGTTGGAGGCGGAGTAGGCGGAGAGCAACTGCTCAATCGTGGTCACGCTGGTGTCGGGGAGCGGTGCGGTGTATTCGATCTCAAAGCGAATGACCGGCCCCTCGTTGTCGCCATTGGCATCGCGGAAGTAGCCGACAATTTTGTGAACCTCGCTGTTGTCGATGTCGTAAATATTGTCGTCGGGATTGCTGTAAAGGTATTCCTCGATTGGGCGGGTGAACACCAGCAGGAGGAAGTCGCCCGACTGGCCTTCATCGCGGCGGTCGACCACCCCATCGCGGTGGCTGGCGTCGAAGGAGCGGTAGAGGTAGTGCTGGTTGGAGCTGAGGATGTCGCGGCTGATCAGGGCGGTGAAGTTGCGGATGTCTTTATTGATCTCCAGCTTGCGAGTGCTGACGAAAATGGTGTTGCCGGTGCCCCAGAGGAAGGCGGTGACGCCGATGGTGACAAAGCTGCTGATGCCCAGCGCCATCATCACCTCGACGAGGGTCATGCCGCGCTTGAGCCGTTGGCGGATGGATCGCTTTTTTGCTTTCATGGCGGTCTAGTAGGTGTTGGTTTCGCTGCGGATGGAGGTGAGCCGGTCGGTCAAGACCTGGTCGCCGATCTGCGGCGATGACCAGGTGTAGGTGAGGTCGATCTGAACGGCATCGAGATCCGTGATGGGGTGGCACTCGACGAGGATGGTCATGGGCATGGTCAGGCGGGTGTTGCCCTCGGCATCGGCATCGATCGGCACCGCGATGGTGGCTTCCGTCCCAACGGTGACCTCGAATTCCTGCCCGTCTTCGATGATAAAATCGAGGATCTGGGTGTTGCCGTCGGCGGCGTTTTGCAGCTCGGCAAAGGTGATGGTCTTGGCTTGCTCCATGAAGCCGCTGGCGACGGTGAGGGCGGTGGCCGCATAAACCTGATGCTCGGCCATCTTGCGCATGGCCAGCGCGCCCATCGTGATGCTGAGCGCCATGAAGCCGAAAATGAACAAGGCGATCATGACCTCCACGAGGGTGAAGCCTGCCTTGGCGCGGCGGCGGGGTTGCCGCCTATGGGAAGAAAGCTTCTCCATGATGAGCGGAAGCATAGCAAGGGCACACCGGCCTTGGCAATGGTGCGCTGGGCTTTCAGGCAAGTTTAACACTTGCTTTACAAGCACTTAGGGTCTCGCACCCACCCGGAGCTCTGGGGGTGTAAAAAACCGGGGCTGCGCGGGACGTTTGAACGCGGTTTTTCAGTGTGCGCGGTGCTCGAGCTGGGCGATGAGGGCTTCTAGGAAGGGGATTTCGCCGATCTGGCGGCTCTGCGCGAGGGCGTTTTTTGTGAGCTTGGCCACGTCGCGGCGGGAGCCTTCGAGGCCGTGCTCAGTCAGCCAGGTGCGCTTGGCATTGCGGGCGTCGAGACCCTGAGTTTTGCCGAGGGTGGCCTCGTCGGCGGTGTGGTCGAGGATGTCGTCGACGATCTGGTAGGCGCGGCCGAGGGCGATGCCGGTCGCCTGAGCCGCATCGCGGGTCAGGCCGTCGGCACCGGCGAGGATGCAGCCGAATTCGAGGCTGGCGGCGAGCATGGCGCCGGTTTTGTTCACCTGTATATAGATGAGGTCGGGGTCGGGCGCGCCGTGGTCGGCGGCGATGTCCTCCACCTGCCCGCCGATCAGTCGGCGGCTGCTGGCGGCGTGGGCGAGCACCTGCACCAGTTGCGCCACCACTTCGGGCGCGTCGGCGTAGTGCTCGGCGATCAGCTCGAAGGCGTAGGTGAGCAGGGCGTCGCCGACCAGGATAGCGGTGGCCTCGTCGTAGGCGCGGTGGCAGGTGGCCTTGCCTCGGCGGAGGTCACTGTTGTCGATGGAGGGCAGGTCGTCGTGCGCGAGCGAGTAGTTGTGCAGGCACTCGATGGCGATGGCCGCCGGCAGCGGATCGAACTGCGCCCCGAGCGCCCGCGCCACCACGACCACCAGCACCGGACGCAGCCGTTTGCCGCCCACCTTCATCATGTAGCGCATCGCCTCGTGCAGCCGCTCGGGGCGCTCGTCTGCGGGCGGCAGCAGGGCGTCGATCCCCGCCTCCACCTCGGCCTGCAGCTCGGCGAACTGGGCTTGAAATTCCTCGGTGGACAGGGCGGACGTCAGAGACTTGGGCATCACAAAGGCTTACTGGGATGGCGCATGGTAACTACGTTTCCTGCCGCGAGCAAGGCCGCGCGGCACTTTCTCGGGCGGGCTCAGCGGCGGGGCATGGGTGCGCGGGTGGCGCGGTGGCGTCCCATGTGGCGCTCGATGAAGCGGAGGAAGTCGGCCACCAGCGGGCGCATGGCGTAGTGGCGGGTGACGTAGGCGTGGGCGCGCTCGCCCATCGCGCGGGGATTGATTTCGCCTCGGGCAAAGCGTTCGAGCACGGAGGTGATCTTCGGGCTGTCCTGCGCCCCTTCGAGGTCGAGCAGGATGCCGGCGTCCTCCTCGGTGCCGACCGCCTCGGCCACCCCGCCGTTGCGCCCGCCGATGATCGCATTCTTGTAAAATGCGGCCTCGACGAAGGAGATGCCAAAGCCCTCGAAATCCGCGCCACCGAGGGTCAAGTTGGGCATTAAAAAAAGGTCGCCCGCCGCCAGCAGCCGATACTTCTCGGCCTCGCTGATCCGCCCGGCAAACTCCACCAGCCCGGCCAGCCCGCTCTCGCTCACCTGCTGTTCCAGCGCCGCGCGCGCCTCGCCGCCACCGGCAATCGTCCAGCGAAAGCGCCCGCGCAGCTCGGGCGGCAGCTCGGCCAGCGCCTTGAGCGCCACATGCAGTCCCTTGCGCTCGACCAGCCGACAGATGCTGACGATCCGCAGGGAGTCGCCGGGCTGGCGCGCGGGCTTGGGCAGGCTCGGGTAGCGCTCGAAATGCGAGCCGGGGTAGAGCACATGCTGGAGCGGGCGCGTGTAGCCCAGCTCGCCGAACAGCCGTTGGGTTGCTCGCGAATTGAACACCACAAAGGCCGCGCCCGCAATCATCCGCCGCAGGCTCTGACCCCGGTCGCGCGTCAGCCGAATCAGCTCCGCCCCGTGAAAAAGCAGGCCGTAAGGGATGCCAAAGCCCTGCAACAGCCGGACATTGAAATCCAGCGAGCGCTGCTCATACACATTGGTTATCAGCACGGTCGCGCCGGGCTGCTTTTGCTGAAAGAGCCGCAGATTCAGCCGCGCGTGGGCATTCAGCTTGCGCCAGGCATTGAGCCGATGCGCCTCGCCCAGCGGATCGTGCAGCCGCGTCGAATAGACCGGATAGGCGCTCTCCTGGTGCTGCGTCTTCTCTGTAATCACCTCATGCAGCGCCCCCTGATGCCAAAGCTCCTCCGCCAGATTCGCCGCAAACTCCGCCACACCGCCCTCCGCCGGCTTAAAGTCGGTCGAAAGCAGTGTCAGCCGCCCCGGTTGGCCTGTGGGTTGCATGAAATGGCGAAAAATGGGCGCCGTTACTCTTTGAGCATGGCGTCGACCTCGCGGACGAGGGCGTCGATGCCGGTGGCGACTTCACCGATGTTTTGGCCGAGCATGTAGGCCGGGGTGGAGGCGATCTTAAAGCGCGGGTCGCGGTGGATCTCGGTGACGGGTTTGTCGATGTGCTTGGCACCGGTCTTTTCGAGCGCCTGGGCGGTGTCGCGGTCGTTGCCGATAGTCAGCTCGATGCCGTGCTTGCCGAGCACCCGCGCGGCCACGGCCGGGGCGATGCAGATGAAGCCGAGGGGCTTATCCGCCCCAAACATGGCCTCGATGAGCCGTGCCACGCCCTCGTCGACCTGCGCCTCCGACCCGTCAATCGCAAAGCTCGACAGGTTTTTTGCCGCGCCGTAGCCACCGGGCAGGATCAGCGCATCGAAATCCGCCGGCGAGGCCTCGGCCACGTCGGTGATCGCCCCGCGAGCGATGCGTGCGGCCTCGACCAGCACGTTGCGCGTCTCCTCGTGCTCGGCCTCGCCGGTGAGGTGGTTGATGACGTGCATCTGGGGTCGGTCGGGTGCCAGCAGCACCGCCTCGTGCCCTAGGCGGTCGAGCGAGAGCAGGGTCAGCACCGACTCCTGAATTTCCGCGCCATCATAGACGCCACATCCCGATAGGATAACTCCGATTTTTGCCATAATGTCCGTATTTTAGCACGGTTTGGCCGATCTCGCATCAAAAATGCCGTTCAGCACGAAGTTTTTACGAAGCCTGAGGCAGCGGCGCGGGGCGTCGATGGCGGGCGATGATGAAGAAGCGGGTGCCGATGAAGCAGGCGGCGAGGAAGAGCTTGAGCGTGAGGCCAATCCAGACGCCGTAAGCGCCCAGCCCGGCACCGATCGCCCAGCCGCCCAGCCACGACCAGTCCAGCCCGAGGAGCTGGCTCTCGGCGTCGAGCTGGAAGGCGAAAAAGAAGGACATGGGCAGCCCGAGCACCCAGTAGGTGATGAAGGTGGCGAGGGTCGGCAGGCGCACGTCCTTATAGCCGCGCAGCGCGCCCATCAGGGTGATTTGGATGCCGCCGAAGATGGCAAAAGCCGCCGCGAGCAGGAGGAGGTCGGCGGCGAGGGCGATCACGGCGGGTGCCTGCGGACTGCTCTGCGGCCCAATGAAGGCCAGCGGCAGCACGTCGCTGAAGAGCAGAAAACAGGTGCCGGTGCAGGCCATGAAGAGCACGGCCAGCGCCCCGGCGCTCCAGCCGATCAAAAACGCGCGCGGCGGGTCGCCCGCTCCCAGCGCCTGCCCGATGCGGATGCTCACCGCAAAGGACAGCCCGAGCGGCACCATGAAGACCAACCCGCCGTAGTTGAGCGCGATATTATGCGCCGCCAGCGCCACCTCGCCCTCGGGCAGCCAGCCCATCAGCACGGTGGTGGCGTTGAACGCGCCCACCTCGAAGAGCACTTGCAGGCCGATGGGCAGCCCCAGCGCCAGGAACAGCCAGGCCTGTCGCCGCCCCAGCCGGAAAAACTCGAGCCAGCCCCAGCGCACCCGCAGGGTGGCCTCGCGCGTCAGCCACCACCAGAAGGCCGCCAGAATGATCACGCGCGTGAGGAGCGTCGCCCAGCCCGCGCCCACCAGCCCAAGCGCCGGCGAGCCGAGGTTGCCAAATATCATCACCCAGTTGAGAAAGAGGTTGATGACAATCGAGGCACCGAGAAACCACAGCGGCATCCAGGGGCGATCCAGCGCCTCGGTATAGTTTTTGAGCGTCTGAAAGAGCAGCAGCGGCAGGATCGACCAGCCAACGGGCACAAGATAACCCTTTGCCTCGGCCAGTACCGCCTCAGGCTGCCCCAGATGCCACCAAGTGGTCTGCGTCACCAGC
>CAYQTM010000018.1:0-13069 GCA_964420355.1 uncultured Opitutales bacterium | reverse complement strand
CGAGGGCGTTTGACGTTTTGAGTAGCGTCGATTTGGTCGCCTGCGAAGACACGCGAGTCACTGGGCGGCTGATGCAGCGCTTCGGGATCGAGGCGCAGTTGATGTCCTGCCGCGATGAAAACGAGGCGGCGCAGGCGGAGACGCTGGTCGGGCGGCTGGGCGAGGGTGCCTCTGCGGCGCTGGTCTGTGATGCCGGGACGCCGACGGTGAGCGATCCCGGTTTTCGGGTGGTGCGCGCCTGCCGGGCGGCGGGGTTGCCGGTGGTGCCGGTGCCCGGGCCGAGCGCGGCGTTGGCGGCGCTGGCGGCGTCTGGGCTGCCGAGCGATGCCTTTTACTTTGTGGGGTTTCTGCCGCCCAAGTCGGCGGCGCGCCGACGTTTTTTGGAGACCCATCGCGCCTTTCCTGCGACATTGATTTTTTACGAATCGCCGCACCGCATCGGGAAGTTTCTGGCTGAGGTCGTCGAGGTGCTTGGCGAAGCGCGCCCGATCTGCGTTGGCCGCGAGCTGACCAAGCGCCATGAGACCATCCATAGCGGGACAGCGGCGACGGTGGCCGAGCGCGTGGCCGCTGGCAGCCAAAAGGGCGAGTTTGTCGTCTGTATCGCCAAGGAGGGCTTCACTTTATGAGTGGGCAGCCGCAGCGCGTGGCCGTGGTGGATGTCGGCAGCAACACTATCAAGGTGCTGGTCGCGGGGCGCTCGGCAGGCGGCCAACTGGAGCCGCTTTTCGCGCAGACCAGCGAGGTGCGGATCAGCCAGGGGATCGGCCAGAGCGCCCGCCCGAGCCTGCGCGCGGATTCCATCGCCGCCGGAGCCGAGGCCATCGCGCACCTGCTCGATGCCGCCCGCAGCCACGCGCCCGAGCACATCGAAATCGTCGCTACCAGCGCCGTTCGCGACGCCGCCAATGGCACGGCCTTCGTCGAGGCCGTGCAGCAGCGCACCGGCCATCGTCCGCGCATCTTGTCGGGTTTGGAGGAGGCCGGAGCCATCGCCGCTGGCGCGCTGGCTGACCCGCAACTGCCGAATCCTGAGGAGTTTGTGCTGCTCGACCTCGGCGGAGGCAGCCTGGAGCGCATCCACTGCCGCGCCGGGCACGCCATTCACGCCGAGAGCCTGCCACTGGGGGCGGTGCGCCTGCACGAGCAGTGCTGCCCCGATCCGCACGCGCCGTTGAGCGAGACCACTCTGGCGGCGCTCGACACCGCAATCGAGCGGGTGCTGGCCAGTTCCGATTTCCGTTATACTAGCCCCGACATCCCGTTGATCGGCACCGGCGGTGCCTTCACCATCACCCGCCAGATCGCGGCGCTGGGTGCGGGGCGGCGTCGTCTGGAGGAGGCTTCGCCCTACATCTCCCGCGCCGATCTGCGAGCGCTTTACGAGCGGGTTGCGCCCATGTCCTTCGAGGAGCGCTGCACCATCCCGGGTCTGCCACCGGGACGCGCCGACATCCTCCCGACCGCCCTGCACATCGTGCTCAAGGTGGTATCCGAGCTGCGCACGCCGGGCTTCTATCACTCGCTTTACAACCTGCGCTATGGGCGCGCCGCCCACCTCCTCGGGCTGATTCCGACGTCGCAGTAGGCTCAGCGGGTGTCGCGCGGGTCGAGGGCGTCGCGGAGGCCGTCGCCGAGGAAATTGAGTGAGAGGAGGGTGGTCGAGAAGATGAGGGCGGGGAAGATGAGGAGCCAGGGGTGGACGGTCATGCTGTCGGCGCCCTCCTTGATGAGGGTTCCCCATGAGGCGTTAGGCGGCTGCACGCCCAGGCCGAGGAAGCTGAGGAAGCTCTCGAACATGATGATGGCCGGGATGAGCAGGGTGGTGTAAACGATCACGGAGCCTATGGCGTTAGGAATGAGGTGGCGGCGAATGATGCGCCCGGTGCCGGCTCCATAGGCGCGGGCGACCTCGATGAAGGGCTGTGTCTTGAGGTGCAGCACCTGCCCGCGAACGATGCGCGCCATCGTCAGCCACTCGACCAGCCCTATGACAAGGAAGACCAGCAGGAGGCTGCGCTGCTCTTCAAAGAGGGCGATCAGTAGGATGACAAAAATCGTAAATGGCAGGGAGTAAAGGATATCGACAATCCGCATCATGGCACTGTCGAGCCAGCCCCCCAGCAGCCCGGCGGTCGCGCCATAGACGACGCCGACCAGCATGGCCACCAGCGACGCCGCCAAGCCGACCGCCCACGAGATGCGCCCGCCCCTCATCAGGCGGGTGAGCCGGCCGCCCCCGTCCGAGTCCGTTCCGAGCAGGTGGCGCTGGCCGGTCAGTTGGTAGGTGCGGTTGCCGATGGTGAGCTTTTCGCCCCGCGCAAGCTCGGCGATCCGCGCCTCGGCCTGCCCCGCCCAGTCCTTCCGCAGCTCGGGCAGGCTGAGCATCCCCGAGCGCGCCACCGTGCCCGTCTCCTCGAAGGCGACGATCCGCACCAGCGGAGGGGTCGCGCCCAGCGAACGCTGTTGCTCGGCCTGCGAATAGGGGGTCAAGAGCGGCCCGAGCAGCGAAAATGCAGCCACCGCGAGGAAGATCAGCAAGCCCGCCATCGCCGCCGGGTTCGCCCGCAGCCGATGTGCGGCATCCGCCCACAGCGAGCCGTGGTCATTGGGGCTGGGCTGCGCTTCGGGCGTGCTCACTTCATGCTGTGGCGAAAGTCGCGGTGGCCGGGCTGCCGGGCTGCATGGTGACGCCCTTGTTGGCCGCGAGGTGGCGCAGCAGCTTGTAAACCGCCTCCGGGCTGTCGGCCTGCACGCGCTCGGCGATCTGCTCGGCAGTCTGCGGCTCGGCGCTGGCGTCGAGGTGCTCCTGGATGCGGCGCTTGAGGTCTAGGATGGTGGCGGCGGCCTTCTTGCCGGCTTCGACGCCCGGCTGGTGGTAGGCGTTGATGTTGATCAGGCTCGCATACAGCCCGACCGCCCGCTCGAAGAGCGCGATCAGCCGACCCACGGTGGGCGCGTCGACCGTTCCGACCGTCAGCGTCACCGAGGGGCGCCCGTTCTCCGAGAGCGCCTCGCGCGTGCCGAGCAGGAAGCCGTTCAGGTAGTCGCCGGCGGTGGTGCCGGGCTCGACCTCGGTCGCGCTGCCCGCGCGGTCGCGCAGCACCTCGATAAAGGTCGCAAAAAAGTTGGCCACGCCCTCGCGGAGCTGCTGCACATAGGCGTGCTGATCGGTCGACCCCTTGTTGCCATAGACCGCGATGCCCTGGTGCACGACCTTGCCGTCGAGGTCGCGCTCTTTTCCTAACGACTCCATGACAAGCTGTTGCAGGTATTTGGAAAAGAGCTGCAGGCGGTCTTTGTAGGGCAGCACCACCATGTCCTTCTCGCCGCGCCCGTTGGTCAGGTAGAGCCAACTGGCGGCGAGCAGGGCGGCGGGATTGCGGCGCAGCTCGGGCGTGCGGGTGGCCTCGTCCATCTGCGCGGCACCCTTGAGCAGCGCGTCGATGTCCAGCCCTTGCAGCGCGGCGGGGAAGAGGCCGACGGGCCCGGTCTCGCTGGTGCGCCCGCCGACCCAGTCCCACATGGGGAAGCGTGCGAGCCAGCCGTTAGACTCGGCGTGCTGGTCGAGCTTACTGCCCTCGCCGGTGATGGCCACCGCGTGCCGCGCAAAGTCGAGCGAAGCGGCCTTCCAGGCGGCCTCGGCCTCCAGCATACCGTTGCGGGTCTCGGGCGTGCCGCCGGACTTCGAGATGACGACCGCCAGCGTCTGCCCGAGCTGCCCGTCGAGCTGGCGCAGGGTGCGTTCCATCCCGTCGGGGTCGGTATTGTCGAAGAAATAGGGGGTCAGCTTGTCGCTGGCGGGGTCGCCCAGCGCGTCGGCCACGAACTGCGGCCCCAGCGCCGAGCCGCCGATCCCAATCACCAGCAGGTTGGTGAACGCGCCCTTGCTGCCGCTGACGTCGCCGCTGTGCACCTGAGCGGCGAACCCGCGCAGCTTTTCGAGGGTGGCGCGGATCTCGTCCGAGATGCGGGGCTCGGGCGCGAGCTCGGGCTTGCGCAGCCAGTAGTGGCCGACCATGCGCCCCTCGTCGGGGTTGGCGATCGCGCCGCCCTCCAGCGCCTTCATGTCCGCAAAGGCCTTGTCGAAGCGCTCGCCCAAGCCATCGAGATAGCCCTCGGGAAAGCCCACCCGACTGAGATCGATCGCAAAATCAATCCCCGCAAACTCCGTATAATAGTCCTGAAAAAGCTGCCAATCCATACGCCCCTGAGCAAAAAGCCTTGGCTCACCGATTGCAAGCCCCGCCTGCGCACAAGTCGCAAGTCGCAAGGCAGTAGGCAGAGGGGGAGCCGCTCGCTTGGAAATGGTTCTGCTGAAAATGCTCGCACCCGAAGGCTCAATTAGAGAGCTGAACAGCATGAGCCTGCCTGCCCGGAGCCAAACCCGATTGGTTGCTGCGGGTGGCCGTGGTCGAGGTCGATGCCTCGGGCGTGGTGCTGACCTCCGGCGGGGCGGTGCGCGAGGTGGTGCACGACTACTTCGGCAACGTCGACGGCTTTTTGACCGATGACGATGGCGACGGCACCGGCGAGCTGAGCTGGCGGGGCATCCGCTATCAGGGCTACGGGGCGGTCGAGGGCACGGCGCTGCCCCACCTCGACACCAGCCTGCACCTGGCCGACACCCTCGGCTGGCAGGCGCGGCGCATCGAGCCGATGGGGCTGCACTGGATCGGCTTCCGCTACTACGACCCCACCACCAGCCGCTTCATCAGCCCCGACCCCCTCGGACGCGGAGCCACCCCCGACCTCTACAACTATACCAACGGCGCCCCGGTGAACTTCGTCGACCCCGAGGCCAGCGTGCTGGGCACGGACTTGGGCGTGCTGGAGCGCTTTTACTGGGACTTTGCCGACCGGCTGGTCGCCGCGACTTCCTTGGAGCGATGCGCCGCCATCGCAAAGCCATAGGCCTTTGTCGCTCAAGCCGCTTGGCACGGCTGATCGAAAACCACTCGAATGATTGCGGCTATTCGCTCATGGCTGCGAATTGGCGGTAGAGGTTGTGGTAGTGGGCACCGTTGTTGAGCAGTGCGAGGTGATCGCCGGCCTCGGCCAGACGCCCGTGTTCGAGCACGAAGATTTTGTCCGCCCTGCTGATGGTGCTGAGGCGGTGGGCGATGACGATGCTCGTGCGCCCGGCGAGCAGCCGGTCGAGGGCGGTCTGGAGGCGGCTTTCGGTTACGGTGTCGATGGCGCTGGTCGCCTCGTCGAGAATCAAGATGCGCGGGTCGGCCAGCATTGCGCGGGTGAAGCAGATGAGCTGGCGCTGCCCTTGGCTGACGCTCTTGCCCTGTTCGCCCACGGGGGTGTCCAGCCCCTCTGGCATGTTTTCGAGCAGGTCGAGGCAGTCGAGACGGCGGGCGGCCTCGCGTATCTCCTCGTCGGTCGCTTCGGGACGCCCGATGCGGATGTTTTCATAAACCGTGCCGCTGAAGAGGAAGTTGCTTTGTAAGACGATGCCCAATTGGCGGCGCAGGCTTGGGGTGGTCACGTCGGCGATGTCGTGGCCATCGATGAGAATCTGCCCGGATTGCGGCAGGTAGAATTTCGATATGAGGTTGATGATCGTGCTCTTGCCGCTGCCGGTGTGGCCGACCAGCGCCGCGGTTTGGCCGCTTTCGATGCGCAGGCTGAGGTCGTGAATGACGGGCTGCGCGGGATTGTAGCCAAAGGTTACCTCGCGCAGCTCGATGTCCCCCCGGATGGGCGGCAGCTGTCTGGCATCGGGCTTGTCGGACCAGGTCGGCTTGGTATCGAGCACCCCGAAGAGCCGCTCGGCACCCGCCATCGACACGACTGCCACGGTGTAAATCCGCCCCAGGTTTTGGATCGGCGTGAAAAAGAAATTGGCGAGGAAGAAAAAGGTCAGCACATCGCCGACCTCGGTGGCCTGCCAGCCATGAATCACCCCGTAGCCGCCCACTGCCAGCAGCAGCGCCATGAAGGCCTGCCCGTTGAACTCCAGCAGCGGCATGAAGAGTGCATTCTGGTTGCCGAGGTTGACGTTGTTGCCCGAGTGCTGGCCGACCAGCTCGTCGAAAATGCCGAAATTGCGCTCCTCCTGAGCGTAGCCTTGAATCACCTGCATCCCTTTCACGCTCTCGGCCACGCTGCCCGTGATGCGGCTCTGGCTGCGCTGCGAGAGGCGCGAAAAGCGGCTGATCCGCTTGTGAAAGTAACGGTTGATCAGGAAGAGCGCCGGCCCGATCAGCGCCAGCAGCAGGAACAGCCCCGGACTGACAATCACCATCGCGATGCTCGACCCCAGCATCATCCCCAGCATGAGGATGCTGAAGAAAAAGACGTTTTGGATGCCGCGCCGAATCGTTTCGATGTCGGAGATAACGCGTGAGAGGATGCTGCCGAGCTTGGTGCGGTTGTAGAAGTCGAGGGTGAGGGTCTGTAAGTGCTCGTAAAGCTCCTTGCGCAGGTCGTGCACGACGTCCTCGCCGATCTCGAGCGCCATTCGCTGCCGAAAGTGTTGCCCCACCTCAGTGACGATGGCCAGCAGTCCATAGCCGATGGTGCCCCACACCGTCAGCGTCCAATTGCCCCCCGCGATGAAGTTGGAGATGACCAGCCCCAAGACCAGCGCGCCCGCCGGACGCAGTGCTGCTCGCAGGCCGGTCAGCGCGAAAATGATGTTGCGCTTGGCCGCGTAGGGGCGCGTGTAGCTGAAGATGCGCTTGAGCAGCTTGAGGTCGAGGGGGCGCTCGCGCTTGAAGTCCTCCCCATGCTTGCCGCGACCCACGCCGCCGCCTTCAAAGGAACCGCCGGGGCCGACCCCTGAGGCACCGCCCATGCCGCCGCCGCCGCCGATCACCTGACACCTCCCATCGCGCTCGTTAGGCTCAGGCGGCTCAGTACCGCGCGGCTCTCCTCGTCGATCATCTGGATGGCCGCCGCCTGCGCGTATTCGCCCGCGCGCCGCAGCAGCTCTTTGTGCGTGCCCTGCTCGACGATCCGCCCGTTTTTCAGCACGATGATGGTGTCGGCGCGCTTGAGGGTGCTCAGGCGGTGCGCTACGATAAAGGTGGTGCGCGACTCGATCACGCGATTGATGGCCGCCAAAATTTCGTCCTCGGTCTCGGGGTCGATGGCGCTGGTGGGGTCGTCGAGCAGGAGAATCTTGGGCTGCGTCATCAGCGCCCGCGCCAGCGCAATCCGCTGACGCTGACCGCCGGAGAGGTTCACCCCGCCTTCCTCGACAATCGTCTGGTAGCCATCGGGCAGCGCACTGATGAAGTCGTGGGCGGCGGCCTGTCTGGCCGACTCAATCATCAGTTCGTCCGTCGCGCCGGTGTAGCCAAATTTGATATTGCCCTCGATCGTGTCGCTGAACAGGAGCGGCTCCTGAAAAACTACCCCGACCGCCTCGCGCAGCCGCCGCAGCTCCAGCCGCCGCAAGTCGATCCCATCCAACAGAATGCGCCCTTCGTCGGGATCGTAAAAGCGCGGCAGCAGGCTCAGCAGCGCCGACTTGCCACTGCCGGTCTCGCCGACAATGGCCGTCGTGCTGCCTGGTTCGGCGCTCAGGCTGATCTCGCGCAGGGTCGATTTCTTCTCCGAAAACTGGAAAGAGACATTCTCGAAAGTCACTGCCCCGTGGATGCGCTCGAGCGTGACTGGGTGCTGCGGGGTCTCGACTTCCGGCGGCGTATCGAGCACCTCGAACACCCGCTCCGCCGCCGAAAAACTGTCTTGCACCGTGTTCGCGACATTGGTGATCGTGCCCACTTGATTCTGAAACTGCTGTAAGAGCACGGCGTACACGAACAGCTCGGCACCGACCGCGAGCTGCCCGTCAATCACCATTTTCCCGCCCACCAGCAGCAAAATCACCAGATTGAAGTGCGTAAACAGATGCACCACCGGCTGGAAGATGCTGAAGCAGAGGAAGATACCGCGCTGCTGCTCGACCACATACTCGTTGCGCTCGCGAAACCGCTGCTGCATCTCGGGTTCCCGCGCAAAGCCCAGAATGGTGTGGATACCCTGCACGCTCTCCGAAAGCAGCAAAATCATGCGGTCAAAGGCGCGCTTGCGCTCCAGATACTGCGGGCGGATGACCTTTGAAAAAATCAGCGCCGCCGCGATCATCAGCGGCAGGGTGGCGAGGCAGACCAGGGTCAAAAACGGGCTGATCTGCATCATGAAAACGATGTAGATGGTCACCGTAATCACCAGAATAATGGTCTCGATCAGCACCGTCTCGACAAACATGCGGATGGCCGCGATGTCGCCCGTCGCCCGATTGATGATCCCGCCCGAAGTCTGCGTATCGAAGTAGCGGAAGTGCAGCTCCTGCAGCTTGTTGAAGACCCGACGCTGGATGTCAGGCACCACGTCCCGGTGGATCAGCAGGGAACTCTCCCGCTGTGCCCACCAGGCGAGCACCCCGCGCAGGAGAGCCGCCACCACGGCTGCCACCGCCGCAAAAACGATGATCGACCAGGCACCCCAAGCCTCCGGCGGTGCCCAGCCCAAAGGCCACTTGGGCGACCCGCTCGCATCGGTGAAGTTGAACTTCAAAAAGTCGATCCCCGCTCCAACAAAAGTCAGCCCCACCAATTCCGAAACCAACAGCGCGACCTGCAACACCAGAATCACCCCGACCCGTCCTCGGTAGGCACTCGTCATCCGCAACAGGCGGCTCAAAATCGCCCAATTGGAGATTTCGCTCTTGGGGGTGGGCGCTGACATAAGCTCAAAGAATCAGATAACCAGCCGAAAGTTAAGCATCTATAAAGATTGCAACATCAAGGGCTATTTGCCGCGCAAGAAAGACTCCTAAAAATCCTCGGCCTGGCAAAGCCAGCTCATGCACGAAGCCTGCCGAAAATTACTGCAAATTGGTGTAAATTTATCTTGCAGAAGGGCTTGGCATCTGTCGACATAGGGGAACAGGGTTTATTTGGCGTGCCCGCGCCTCATCCTGATGCAAGCACGGATAACTGAAACGAAGCAAGTGACGAACGGTCGGCTGGAAAACCGTCCGCTGCCTTCGGTCTCGTTTCTTATTCCGGTGCACAACTGCGTGGAGCTGACGCGGCGCTGTCTGGCCTCGCTGGAGGCCTCCTTGCAGAGTGGCTTGCGCTACGAGATCATCGTGGTGGACGATTGCAGCACGGATGGCACCCGAGAATACCTGGAGTCGCTCGACCACGGGCGCTATAAAGTGTTGCATAACAAGCGCAAGGGCAACTACGCCGCCAACAACAACCGCGCGGCAGCGGTGGCCAAAGGCGAGGTGCTGGTGCTGCTTAATAACGATATTTATTTCAGGCCGGGCTGGCTGGAGCCGATGCTGGAGCTGCTCAAGGCGCACCCGGACGTCGGTGGGGTGGGGAATATTCACATCCATCCCGAAGACGGCCTGCTCGATCATGCGGGGGTCGCCTTCGACCTCTCGGGCAAGCCCTTTCAGGCGCGCAAGGGACGCAAGACCGCGCCGCCATTCCTCTTTACGGAGCGTTCGGCCGCCTCGACTGCCTGCTTCGCGATCACGCGGCGGCGCTTCCTCGGGGTGGGCGGTTTTGACGAGGGCTACATCAACGGATCGGAGGACATTGATTTGTGTATCCGCCTGCGCCTCAATGGCTACCGCATTTTGATCGCCAATCTGTCGCAGATCTATCACCTTATCAGCAGCACGGAAGGGCGCTTCGATCACGAGGAGGCCAACCAACTGCGGCTGCTGCGCAAGTGGCAGCACATCACGGAGGGGTGGGGTCGCGACGAGTGGGCGCACGCCTATCTTCAGCGCTACGGCAACCAGCCCTGGCGGATGCGTCCCCTGCTGGCCGCGCGCGCGGTGCTCAAGGTCAGCCAGGATATGCTGCGCAACGCCTTCACCCGCAACAGCCGCAATTCGCGCAGCTATGCAGAGGTCGAATGATCGAAGTGATTGCCCTCAATCATTCGAGTGTTATTTCGCGATCCGCACCAATCTGCTTGGCGGCAAAGACTTGCGCCATTGACTCGCGGCACCTACTGGTGCAGCTTCGCAAAGCCACAAGCCTTTGTCGCTCAACCAGCTTAGCACGGCTCATCGAAAACCATTCTAATGATCGAGGTGATTGCTGATTGCGAATGAGTCGGAGAAAGCCTTGCGTCGGGCTGGCTTTCGCAGTTGGATGGGGTAGGGGACAGGTCGACGATCCATCCTCGAAACCCCTGAATCCCTGAGAGATCATGACGAAAAAGTTTGTCATCGTATGCGGCGGCACGGGCGGCCATCTGGCTCCGGGGATTGCAATTGCCGAGGGGCTGACCTCGCGCGGGCACACGGTGACGCTGTTGATCAGCCGCAAGGAGGTGGATTCGCGGCTGGTTGCGAAGTATAAGCACCTCCATTACGAGCGGATCGAGGGCGCGCCGTTTTCGGTGCACCCCATACGGGCGCTGCAATTTGGCTGGGGCTGCGCGCGGGGCATCTGGCAGACTTTCAAGCTCTTGCGCAAGCTCAAGCCCGATGTGGTGCTGGCCTTTGGCGGCTTCATATCCGTATCGGCGGGCTTTGCAACCCTGTTGATGCACATCCCGCTGGCGCTGCACGAGGCCAACCGCCGTCCGGGCAAGGCCAACCGCCTGCTGGCCAAGCGCGCCGATCTCGTCTTCCTGCCGCGCGGGATGCGGGTGCCTGGCCTCTCCCCGAAAAAAATGCGCGACTATGGCTACCCCGTGCGCAAGGAGATTCGCCGCCAGCCGCGCGAGCAGGCGCTGGCCGCACTCGGGCTGGAAGGCGCCGAGCGGGTGCTGGCGGTGATCGGCGGCAGCCAGGGCGCGGCGGCGCTCAACCGCTGGGTGCGCGATAACTTTGAGGCGCTGGGCGCGCGGGGCATCGAGACGGTCTGCATCACTGGGCCGCGCGCTGCCGATGAGGGGCTGGTCGAGGTGCCGGTGGGCGATCGCGTGGCGCGGGCGCGGTTTCTGCCCTTCAGCGACAACATGGCGGCGATCTACTCGGCTGCCGATCTGGTGGTCAGCCGCGCGGGCGCGGGCACACTGGCCGAGCTGATCCGCTGTCACACCCCGGCGGTGCTCGTGCCTTATCCTTACGCCACCGACGATCACCAGACCGCCAATGCCCGTTTTCTGGAGCAGCGCGGCGGCGCGATCATCCTCCAGCAAAGCCATCTTTCCAACCTTCGCGCCGAGGTGCTGGAGCTGATCTTCAACGATGACCTGCTCGACCGTTTCAAGCAAAACCTCAGCGCCGCTGACTTTGAGAACCGTCTCGGCACCCTGCTCGACGAACTGGAGCACCTCGCCGGCATGGGCACCCGACCCGCACCCGTCAAGCCCCTTCAGGCCGGTTAGCGGCTGGCAGTGTCTGCCAAATCCCCCTTTAGGCGGCGTGCATGGTCTGGCGGAAGCGGGCGATGAGGTCGAGGGCGCGGTTGTGATAGTCCTCGTCGGGCTTGAGGCCGACGTCGGCGAAGAACTCGAAGAGCCGTTCGATCTTGTTTTGATTGAGATTGGCAGTCGGCTCGTCGTCCAGATTGACCAGGCACATGTTCCAATCGCCTAAGAGCCGCTCGGAAATCTCTTTGCGGCTCAGGCGCATGATGTGCATGTGGCGTGGATCGCCGCAGATGCGGTGGTAAAGGAGTTCGACTGCCTTGATGTCGCCTTCGAGGCACTGCATGAAGCAGCCATTGCCGTAGAGCAAGACGCCGGTGATGTCTTGGCGGGAGTTTTTTGCCTCGCTGCGCTCGGTGAGCCGGATCAACTCTCCAGTGGTCAGCGGTCGAGTCGCAATGGAAAAGTAGAGCAATTGAATTTCCGGCATCCTTCATAAGTCGCCCCGATACCTCTGCACTTGACCGCTCGACACCCGCTTGGTCGCCGATTCAGCCTGCCGGAAATGCTGCCGGCAATATTTGAGCAAATTCGGGCGCAAACGGCTGGTGGCTTGGGTCTTGCTGCTGGGCGGACATGGATCGGCGGCACTTTTTCACACGGGCGGGCTCGGCGGCGGTTGCGGCGGCCACGCTACCGCAGCTTTTATCGCGGCTGAACGCAGCGCAGGCCAATCTGGCGGCGGATGGGCGCACGGCGGCGGAGCTGGCCAGCAACGAGGCGTTCTGGAATGCGATCACGGCGCAGTTCGCCCCAGCTCCCGAGTTCATCAACCTCGAATACGGCTACTTCTGCCCGGCTGCGTTGCCGACGCTCGAGGTCGAGCTGCGCGAGGCGCGCCGCCTCAACTCGCAGGCTTCTTACTACAAACGCACCCGCCGTCAGGACGACACCGAGGGCGCTCGCGCCGATCTGGCACGGCTCGCCGGGGTCTCTGCCGAGGAAGTCGTGCTCACGCGCAATACCACGGAGTCGCTCAACATCCTGTACTCGGGTCTCGACTTCGAGGCGGGTGATGAGATCGTCTATTCCAATCAGGACTACGGCAGCATGGTCGAAGGGCTGCGCCAGATGCGAGACCGGCACGGCGTGGTGCTCAAAGAGGTGGCCATCCCGCTCCATCCGGCCAGCGACGAGGAGGTGGTCGAGGTCTTCCGACAAGCCATTACGCCCAAGACGCGGCTGCTGCATGTCACCCACATGATCAACCTCACCGGCCACGTCCTGCCGGTGCGTAAGATCAGCGACATGGCGCACGAGCGCGGCATCGAGGTGCTGGCCGACTCCGCTCATGCCTTTGCCCACGTCGATTTCAAAATTCCGGATCTGGGTGTCGATTACTGCGGCACCTCGCTCCACAAATGGCTCTGCTCGCCGCACGGACTGGGCATGCTCTACGTGCGCAAGGACAAGATCGAAAAAATCTGGCCGCTGATGGGCGACACCGTGCGCCCGCGCGGCGACATCCGCAAGCTGGAGCGGCTTGGCACCCGCCCGGAAAACGCGCTGATCGGCCTGCGTGAGGCGATCCGCTTCCACGAAAAAATCGGTGGCGAGGTCAAGCAGGCGCGCCTGCGCCACCTCAACCAATACTGGACGACCCAAGGGCGCGACCTGCCCGGCGTTCGGATCAACCCGCCCCCCCACCCGCCGCGACCCCGTGCCACCCGCACCACCCCCCCACCGGGCTTCCCCCCCC
>CAYQTM010000017.1:0-13086 GCA_964420355.1 uncultured Opitutales bacterium | reverse complement strand
GGTGCCAGCGCCAGGCGGTTTCGACGATGGGTTCGATTTCCATGTATTGGGGAGTCCAGCCGAGTTCGGTGGTGGCCTTGGTGTTGTCGGTGTAGATCTCGGGGGGCGCCGTAGCACGAAATAGAGATTCGACGATTTGGACGGTCTTGCCCGAGACTTTTTCCACGGCTTCGATCACTTGGCGCACGCTGTAGGGGCGGCCAGTGCCGAGGTTGTAAAAATACTGCGAGCCGGGCTGAGCCAGTTTGTCGAACACCGCGATGTGCGCCCGCGAGAGGTCGTCGACGTGGATGTAGTCGCGCAGGCAGGTGCCGTCGGGCGTTTCGTAGTCGGTGCCAAAAATCTTGATGTGGTCGCGCTGCCCGAGCGCAGCCTGGATGATGAGCGGGATGAGGTGTGTCTCGGGCGTGTGCGCTTCGCCGATCGTGCCATCCTCCGCCGCGCCCGAGGCGTTGAAATAGCGGAAGGCGGCGAAGCTCAGCCCGTGCGCCTCCGAGATGAATTTAAGCGCGTTTTCGACATCAAGCTTGGTCTGGCCGTAGGGGTTGATCGGGTGCTGCGGCGCATCCTCGCGTAAGGGCAGGGTCTCGACGTTCCCGTGGGTCGCGCAGGTGGACGAAAACACGAAGCGCTTGACCCCCTGCCGAAGCATGGCATGGAGCAGGTGCAGGGTTTTGCTAACGTTGTTAAAATAATACTTCAGTGGATCCTCAACCGACTCGCCTACGTTGATAAAAGCGGCGAAGTGCATGACCAGCTCGATCTGCTCGGCCTTCAAAATGGCCTCGACCGCCGCCTCATCCCCGAGATCAGCCTCGTGGAAAGTCACCCCGGCATCCACTGCCTGACGATGCCCATACACCAGATTATCCAACACCACCGGGCGATGCCCGGCCGCCTGCAACTGACGCACACAATGGCTCCCAATATAGCCCGCCCCACCAACGACTAGAACATTCATGATTCTAAACTAAAAAATCCGCTCACTCTGGCGAGCCAATTCAACCTATGGTTTCAAGCTGCATCCGCGATAGACCAAGCGGATGACTCACCCGCTTCGATACCGCCAGCACCTCTATGCCGAACACTTTGCCCTCGCTATTGAAATCCAGAATTATCCCTGGTGCGACTTCCTCGGTCGCCGTTGCCGCACCCTCTTCCAAAGTCAGGTAAAGCGCATCGGCTGTCTTGTCCAGGCAAAGCTTCATTGGTGGCCTAACGCAGGACGCTGAGGAAGTAGCCGGCGGCCACCGCGCTGCCGATTACGCCGGCGACGTTGGGTCCCATTGCGTGCATGAGGAGGAAGTTGCCGGGGTCGGCTTTCTGGCCTTCGACCTGGCTGACGCGCGCCGCCATCGGCACCGCCGAGACGCCCGCCGAGCCGATCAGCGGGTTGATCTTGTTCTTGCTGAAGAGGTTCATCAGGCGCGCCATCAGGATGCCGCTGGCGGTGGCGAGGACGAAGGCGAGCACGCCGAGAATCAGAATCTTCATGGTCGCGAGGTCGAGGAAATGGCCGTATTGGAGCTTCAGGCCGACGACCAGCCCGAGGAAGATGGTGACGATGTTGATGATCTCGTTTTGCGCGGCCTTGACCAGGCGGTCGGTGACGCCGCACTCGCGGATGATGTTGCCAATGAAGAGCATGGAGATCAGTGGGCCGGCGTCGGGCACCACGAGGAGGGTCAGCACCATGACGACCACGGCGAAGATCAGCTTTTCGAGCTTGGTCACCTTGCGCAGCGACTGCATCCGGATTTTGCGCTCCTCGGGCGTGGTGAGGGCGCGCATGATGGGTGGCTGGATGACGGGCACCAGCGCCATGTAACTGCAGGCCGCAACCGCGATCGGCCCGAGCAGATGGGGCGCGAGCGCATTGGCGACGAAGATGGAGGTCGGCCCGTCCGCGCCGCCGATGATGCCGATGGCTGCCGCCTCGGTCACGTCAAAGCCGAGCGCCGCCGCGCCGAGGAAGGTGGCGAAGATGCCAAACTGTGCCGCCGCCCCCAGCAGGAGCATCCGCGGATTCGCGATCAGGGGGCCGAAGTCCGTCAGCGCTCCGACGCCGAGAAAGATGAGCGGCGGAAAAATCTCCAGCGCCACTCCCTGATTGAAATACCAGAAGAGTCCCGCCACGGGATTCTCCTCGGTGGGTGCCCGAAAGATGACCTCGTAAGCGGGCATGTTGGCGAGCAGTGCCCCCAGCGCAATGGGCACCAGCAACAGCGGCTCGAACTTCTTGGCAATCGCCAGATACAGGAGGAGGCCGACAACGACCCACATGATCGGCATTTGCCACACGATTTCTTCAAATCCGGTGGCGTGCCATACTTTTTCGAGTGCAGTCATACTGGTTCAATTCTTTCTTCGGGCAAGTTATCGCTCGCCAATTTTCAAGCTCTGGCATTGTTTCTCACGCAAAGACGCTAAGTCGCAAAGATTTTTTGAACAAGATATTCAGGATGCGTTGGCGAAATGACCCAACAGGCCGTTTTCAAAATATCTAAGCCGCACCCATTCGATGGAGACGCAGATCTTGGCGACTTTGCGTCTTTGCGAGAAATAAAAACTCCGCGACTCCGCCGCTCGCGGGCAGCCGGCGTGATCCTTACCCGATGGTGAGCAGGGGCTGGCCTTCGTCGACGCCCTGGCCTTCGGAGACGTGCACGGCGGTCACCTTGCCGTCTTGCGGGGCGCTGACCGACGTGTTCATCTTCATGGCTTCGAGGGTCATGACGGTGTCACCCGCCTTGACCTCGGTGCCGACGGGCGCGTCGACCGAGACCACCTTGCCCGCGAGCGGGCTGGGCACGTCCCCGGCTCCACCGCCAGCGGCGGGCGCGGCGGCAGGCATGGGGGCGGCGGTGGCGGCTCCGCTGGCGCGGGCGGCGGCCATCGGCGCAGCGGTGCGACGAGCGGGCGCGGCAGGCGCGGCGCTGGTATCGCCTTCATCGAGAATCTCGACGGCCACGTCATAGACTTTGCCGTCAACGGTAATTTTGAGCTGTTTCATGTGCGAAAAGTTTGGGTGAAAAGGTTAGCGAATTTTGTGAGAACCGAAAATCTGCTGGCGGCCAAAGCGACCCCAGTCGGAGCGCTGGGGCATCACGCGCACCACCCGCGCCTTGCGTCCGCCGAGGGCGACGTGGACAGCGGCAGAGATGGCGGCGAGCACGCCCGGAGGGATGTCGGAGGGTGAAGATGCTTGTGACATGGTGTTGGAAGTTGTGGGTTTGGCAGGTGTATTGGCAGCGGCGGCAACAGCGGCCTTAGCTTTGGTGGTCTTCTCCTTGTTGGCAAAGTAGCGTCCCACCAAGGCGGTAACCGTCCAGAGGAGTCCTAAAGTCAGCAGCACCACAAGCATCCCGAGGAGCTGTCCCCAGTCCTTGCCCGTCAGTGCAGCCAATAATGTGTAAGTTGAAATCATAAGTTCTTCGTTCGCATGTGGCTAGCGTCGCTGCCCATAATCGCCCTGAGCTATCCCGCGAAGCGATAAATCCTCATCAAGACGCGGCCAGTGCAGGCCAAATGGGGAGATTTCGATCGTGTTCAAATCCTCTTCAGAAGCATTTTCGAGTCGCGGATTGCCCTGGGTCGGAAAATGAAAATCGGAACCGCTGGCCATCAAGAGATGGATTTTGCCATCTGCGTAATAAGCTCTTTGTAGCGTTTCCATCTTCCGTCGTATTTGCAATCTGACTGAACCGAGTGCGGCGATTCTTTCTGCCTTCTGAATTCTGCCTTTGTTAGAGCGGGATGTTGCCGTGTTTTTTGGGTGGGCGGGTCTCGTTCTTGTTGAGGAGCGAGCGGAGGGCGAGGGCGACGGTCGGGCGGGTTTCGGACGGCTCGATGACGTCGGTGATCATGTTGTTTTCGGCGGCCTGCCAGGGGGCGGCGAAGCGCTCCTCGTATTCGGCGACCTTCTCGGCCTGCGCGGCCTTGGGATCTTCGGCGGCCTTGATCTCCTTGCCGTAGAGCACGCCGACGGCACCCTCGGCACCCATCACCGCGATCTCGGCGGTCGGCCAAGCGTAAACCAGATCCGCGCCCATGTCCTTCGAGCACATGGCGAGGTAGGCGCCGCCGTAGGCCTTGCGGCAGATGACGGTGATCTTCGGCACGGTGGCGGAGGCCCAGGCGAAGAGCATCTTGGCGCCGTGGCGGATGATGCCGCCGCGCTCCTGGGCGAGGCCGGGCATGAAGCCGGGCACGTCGACCAGCGAGATGAGCGGCACGCTGTAAATGTTGCAGACGCGGATGAAGCGCGCGGCCTTGTCCGAGGAGTCGATGTCGATGCAGCCGGCCTTGACCTTGGGCTGGTTGGCGACGATGCCGACCACCACGCCCTCGATGCGGGCGAAGCCGGTGACGATGCTGCCGGCGAAGTCGGGCATGATCTCAAACCAGCTTTCCTCATCGACGAGGCGGTCGATCACGGCCTCCATGTCGAGGGGCATGCGGCTGCTCTCGGGCACCAGCTTGTCGAGCTCCTTGTCGGCTTCGAGGCTGATCTCCTCGGTCATCTCGTGCGGCGGATCGTCGGGATTGGTCGAGGGCAGGTAGGAAAGGAGGTGCTGCGAAAGCTCGATCGCGTGGCGGTCGTCGTTGGCGATGAGGTGGATGTTGCCGGAGATGCTGGCGTGGGCGTCGGCGGTGGCGAACTGTTCGAGGCTGGCCTCCTGGCCGGTGGCGGCCTTAATCACGCTCGGCCCGCAGATGAACATGTTGGCGTTGTCGCGGGTCATGATGAGGAAGTCGGTCAGCGCCGGGCTGTAAGCCGCACCGCCCGCGCAGGGGCCGGCGATGATGGCGATTTGCGGCACCACACCCGAGAGCAGCACATTCTTAAAGAAGATGTTGCCGTAGGCGGAGAGCGAGTCGACGCCCTCCTGAATGCGCGCGCCGCCAGAGTCGTTGATGCCGACGACCGGCATGCCGCTCTTGACTGCGTAATCCATCAGATCGCAAATCTTCTGGCCGTGCATGCGCCCGACCGCGCCGCCGCCCACCGTGAAGTCCTGACTGAAGGCCGCCACCGCACGCCCGTTGACGTAGCCGGTGCCGCAGACGACGCCGTCGCCCGGCATCTTCTTCTTCTCCATGCCGAAGCTGGTGCAGGAGTGTTGCACATGCTTGCCAAACTCGAGGAAGGTCCCCTCGTCGAAGAACTCGAGCAGGCGCTCGCGCGCCGTCAGCAGCCCCTTGGCGTGGCGCTTTTCGATCTTCTCCGCGCCCCCGGCTATATCAGCCGCCTTACGGCGTTCGGCCAGGGCATCCATTTGCTTTTTTGAAATCATGGTAGTGAGAAAAGTAGTGGGTGTATAGGGTTAGTTGTCTGCGGTTGTCGTTACCTCGGCTTCAGGGCTGCGGACTTTGTGCCCGTCTTGGAATTGATCGGCCATCAGTGCTTTAAACATCGCGCGTATATCGCCACCATAGGACTGGAGCATTTCCTGACGATGTTGGTGAATTTCTTCTACTATGGGGTCTTGCATGGGTAATCCTCTCCAAAAAGTTCATTAGGTATGCAGATATGAGGTAATTTAAAACCAGCAATTTGAACATGATACGATAGCCGCTTTCGTATATCCGCATTTGCGATGTGAGTGCAATTCCAAGTTAGAAGAAAATCGATATTGTGGCGAGCGGCAATTGCGACGTGTCCAGCATCTACGTGCGCTTTCTCAGGAAACAGTCCGGTTTGGATCAATTGTTCGGTCAGATTGAGTGCTGCGTCGTCCATCTGAAGGTATTCCAGACCCTCCAGCAGTTGGACTCGTCTGGCGACGGCATCGGGATCGCCTTTGGTTGCTTCAGAGTAAACTAATTTTGAAATATAGAGTTGATATTTATTACGCCGGACTGCCCACCATTCGTTAGTGATTGCTTGGTTTCCTGCTATGACAAGGTCACGAGAGGGTCGAGCAGCAAGATAGCTGGGTATGGTCGTTTCTAAGTAAACTGTTCTTTTGGCTTCCACCTGAAAAATTCATGGTGAGATTATGCATCAGTCCTGCAAGTCCGAGGGGGAAAGCGTCTCGTGCAGCCGCGCTTGTGTTCTCATATCAGGCTTTGGGGGCGCAGAATTCGGTGAGGACGCCGTGGGTGCTCTTGGGGTGAAGGAAGGCGACGAGTTTGTTGGCCGCGCCTTCGAAGGGTTCTTCGTGGATGAGGCGCGCGCCGGAGTCGGCGGCCTGCTTGAGTTGCCCCTTGATGTCGTCGGTGGCAAAGGCGATGTGGTGGATGCCCTCGCCGTTCTTTTCGAGGAACTTGGCAATGGGACTCTCCTCCGAGGTGGGTTCGAGCAGCTCGATGTGAACCTCGCCACAGTGGAAAAAGGCGGTCTTGACCTTCTGCGACTCGACTTCCTCGCGCTTCTCGCAATGGAGCCCGAGGGTGTTTTCGTAATACTCGATGACGGGTTCGAGCGCTTTGACGGCGATGCCGATGTGGTCGATCTGTTTAATCATAGTAGGAAAGGTAAAGGTGGCGCGGTTTTGCGATAGGCGAGCGGGTGCGCCCTTTCTGAAATGCAGTTTTTCGAGACAAAAGCAATGCTTTTTGGAAAGTTTTTTTAATTTAAAGAAGATACAGAGAAAGCTGTGCTTATTGGTGGCCGGACGATTTGCAGCGCGAGAATCGGGCTGATGGCAGTCAGTCTTCGCCCTTTTCGATGGGGACGCGCACCATGTTTCCCCACTCCGTCCAAGAGCCGTCATAGTTGCGGACGTGTTGATAGCCAAGAAGATAGGTGAGCACGAACCAGGTGTGGCTGGAGCGCTCGCCGATGCGGCAGTATGTGATAATGGGATCGTCGCTCTTCAGCCCGAGCTGCTCGGTGTAGAGCGCCTCCAGTTCGTCGGCGCTTTTAAAAGTGCCGTTGTCATTGACCGCCAGCTTCCAGGGCACTGAGCGCGCAGCCGGGATGTGCCCGCCGCGCAGCACGCCCTCCTGCGGGTATTCGGGCATGTGGGTGATCTCGCCGAGGAACTCGCCCGGCGAGCGCACGTCGATCAGCGGGCGTCCGGCCTTGCTCTGGGCGTGGGCGTCGATGAAAAAGGCGCGGATGGCCTCGTCGCGGCGCTCCTTGGGAGCCGGGTATTCGGTGCGCTCGACCAAGGTGCGCTCGCGGGTGAGCTTGCGGCCATCTCTGAGCCACTTGTCGCGCCCGCCGTTCATCACCTTGACCTTGGCGTGGCCGAAGAGGCGGAAGGCCCAGAGCGCGTAGCAGGCCCACCAATTGGCCTTGTCGCCATAAAAGACGCAGGTGGTGTCGGAGCCGATGCCGTTGCGGGCGCAGAGGTCGGCGAAGGCCTCGGGCGAGATGTAGTCGCGGACATTTTCGTCCTGCAGGTCGCTGCGCCAGTCGATATGCACCGCGCCGGGGATGTGGCCGGTGTCGTAGAGCAGGACGTCCTCGTTGCTCTCGATCAGGCGCACATCGGGGTCGTTGCCGTGCTCGGCGACCCAACTGGTGCTGACGAGGGCGTCGGGGCGGGCATATTGGCTGTAGTCTTCGGAGTGTGGCATCGACGCGACCCTAACACCCGCGCAGCAGATTACAACCCTCTTGCGTTAGCGTCGCCGAACGCTAATAGCTGTCGCGCCCGAGCTTTACCTTGCCTCGGAAGATCCAGTAGATGCTGGCGGTGTAGGCGAGGACGATGGGCACGCCGATGGCCGCGATGATGAGCATAATCATGAGGGTCTTCTCGGTGGAGGAGCCGTTGATGATGGTCAGGCTGTTCTCGGGAATGGGGTTGCTGTAAACCATGTAGGGGAACATGCCGATCCCGAAGACGACCATCAGCAGCGCCATGGTGGCGCAGGAGGAGAGGAAGGCCATCCAGTCGTTGCCGCGATGGATTTCGCGGGGGATGTTGGCGATGGCGAGGATGAGCAGCACCACGGGGAGGAAGAAGATGGGGTTTTTCTCCAGCGCGGCGGTCATGTGCGGCACGTAGAGGAGAGTCGCCATGGTGAAGACGGCGTAGCAGATGATGAAGGCGATGATGAGCGGGTTGATCCAACTGCGCACTTTTTGCTGGGTGGCGCCCTCAGTTTTGAGCGAGAGGTAGATGGAGCCGTGCATCATGAAGAGCACCACCGTGGTGATGCCGAGCATCAGCGGGTAGGGCTTGAGGAGCCCGAGGAAGCTGCCGGCAAATTCGTTGTTGGCGTCGAGCGGGATGCCCCAGGCGATGTTGCCCATCGCCACGCCGATCAAGAGCGCCGCCACGATGCTGGCCACCGAAAAGGCGACGTCCCAGAAGCCGCGCCAGAGCTTGCCCTCGCGCTTGCTGCGGAACTCGATCGCCACCGCCCGAAAGATCAGCGCGTAGAGCAGCAGCATGAAGGCGATGTAAAATCCGCTGAAAACCGTGGCATAGACATAGTGAAAGGCGGCGAAGAGCGCGCCACCACCGGTCACCAGCCACACCTCATTGCCGTCCCAGACCGGCCCGATGGAGTTCAAAAACAGCCGCCGCTCGTGGTCGTCGCGCGTCCAGAGGTGCACCCCACCCACCCCGAGGTCGAAGCCATCGAGGATCGCATACCCTCCAAACAACACCCCAACCAAAATAAACCAGGCCGCCTCCAGCCAATTCCAGTTTCCGGCCGCATTCGCCGCCTGCGCTGCTTCGATAATTCCATCCATAGTGAGAGTAGTTAGAGAGCTTTTATCAATTATCAGTCTGCCGTATCGAGGGCGCTTTCCTCTGAAGACTTGGGCAACTGCGCCATCAGCTCGGCCATCATTTTTTCAACCTCGGGCACCAATTGCACCGCCGTGCCAACGTGCGTCTTGCCTTCTAAGTCGGATCGCATGTCCCAGCTTGCTACGGCAGTGGTAATATCTTTTTCGGTAGCGCTCGCCGAAGCCGTGCCATAGGGGTATCCGTTGCGGACATCCAGCAGCAGCGCGTTGGCGTAGCCGACGACTTCGACCTCGCGGCTGGGAACAAAATAGGCACCGATAATCGTCCAGTCGGAAACAGCGGTTGGGAGGGTCTTGCGGTTGGTTTCCGAGAAAACCTCATAGACGAGTATCGCATCCAGATGCTGTCGAGCCGCTCCGAGCCTCAACTTGCGGATGACTTCCTTTGCGCTCTTGGAATTTATGCCCTCCGGGGCAGTATAAACCGACTCCGCGATCAACGCGCTTACCGGCACGAACTCGCCAAAACCTTCCCCCAGTCGCTCGCGCACAGCCGCCCAGACTTCGGCTTCTTCCGGCGCGAGATTTACCATTTGGCCGTTGTGCAATTTGGCCAAGCCAATGCGAGCCGGAAAGCGCAGCAGCGGCTCGACCGCAGCAACTTCGCGCACCTCCTGATTCAAGTCCGAAGCGGATCCGGCGGCACCCTCGCCCATCTGGGTCGGATACTGTGAAAGATAGTCCTGCCCGGAAGTGGTCTGCGTGACATAGGTAGTGCAACCCGCCAGCCCGAAAACCACGAGAAAAACCAGTAGCGCTGAGCGCGGACAAGAGAGGGATGTTGTTTTCATGCTATTAGTCATTCCGTATTATGCCGACGCCTTTTCCGCATCACGATGGCTCTTTCCTGCCAACTCCTGCTCCGCCTGCAAGCGCTCGCCTATCCATACACGCAACATGTCCTCGCGGTTGATGCCAAATCTGGCGGCTGCCCTGTCCAAGCCATTGAGCATCCATCGTGGAAAATTCACTGTGATGTCCTCCATCTCTAAGTTAGGGCGCCGTAGGCTATCAAAATCCAGATACGGTGTGATGTCGCCTCCTTCATCAAACAGGCGATCGAGTTCCTCAGTGCTTTTGCTGGACTTCTCGTTTCTCACAATCCTATTGAGTCATCTTCAGTTATTCGGACTGCTCCCGTTGCTGGAAGCAGTGGGCACGGGCTCTTTTTGACTAGGTGGCGTGAATTGAGGTCTGGGCGGGAGGCTTTTAACCCAAGTAACCCCGCTAAATATCATGCCGGATCCGAGAGGATTTGTCGCGGGATAATGTCTTGATTTATTGGCTTTATTCGAAATTTGAGTATTCATGAATTTTTTCTGGGTTGGGTGATTCAATTGATATACATTCAGGCTTCTGATTTAAATATATCCAAGGCGTTTCATACAGTAAGGTCGGGTTCGTGCCAGAATCTGAGTAAACGGCTACATTTTGCAGAACCAGCTCTTTATTGCCTTCGGTTTTTTCAGACCAGCCGTAGATAAATCCATAATAGACAAGAGAATTGCTGTGGTCGCGCACCAGCATGAAACCAGAATTGCGCTGGGACAATGGGATGTTATGAAAAAGTGTCCATGCATCTTTATGACCTGAGCGTTTTGAGGCTCGCAACAAACTCAAAAGGCGGTTCAGCCACATGTAATTCAGTGCATAGGTAAGCAATAGAGTCAGTAATAATGCGGCTACTGTGGCTCCAATTATATCCCCGGTTTCAATGCTTTTCCAGTCAAAGGTGGCGGATGCCGATATGCCGAGAAAGGGCAACGCGGCCAGAGCCTTCAGGAAGAGTGCGTAGATGATGTAAGCGGAGATCGAATAAACGAAGATTTTGAGAAACTTTTCAACCCCGGATTCCTCCCGCTCTGGCGCGACTTTCCGCAAGATCATGTAAACCAAAATCCCCGGAAAAGCCAATACGATGAGGCTGAATGTGAACTCGTTGAGCGGCATGTTGGGGGGCAGTGTCGGTGGCTGTGCAGTTGTCGCTTAGGGGTTGTCATCTTTGCCGAATTCGCCCTCGGCGCGTTCGCGGCGTTGTTTCCAGATCTCGGGGATTTCGGCGGCGGCCTCGGCATAGGGGGTGGGGCCGTAGTGGATTTTTGAGTTGAGGAGGAAGATGAAGAGGGCGAAAAGGAGGCTGTAGATGAGGGCGAAGCCGATCAGGGAGAAGAGGACGGCTTCGGCGGTGACCACGGCGGAAAGGCCGTCGGAGGTGCGAAGCTGCTCCCAGACGATCCAGGGCTGGCGTCCCATCTCGGCGGCAAACCAGCCGAACTGATTGGCGATCTGCGGCAAGAGCACCGTCAAGACCAGCACCCAGAGGAAGATGCGCGTCGCCTTGCGGTCGGTGTCGAAGAGCCAGCCGCGCCACCAGTAAAGGACGCCCACAAGGGTGATCAGAATCAGCGCAAAACCAATCGCCACCATGATGTGGAAGAACTGAAAGACCCAGAAGACATTCGGCCTGTCCTCAGGCGCAAACTGGTCGAGGCCGATCACCTCGGCGTTGGTGTCACCATGCGCCAGCCAGCTCAGCATGCCGGGGATCTGCGGCCCGATGGTGCGCTCGTTCTTGGCGTCGACCCAGCCGAAGAGGGTCAGCCCGGCGTTGTCGGTCGTCTCCCAGAGACCCTCCATCGCGGCGAGCTTCGAGGGCTGATGCTCGGCCACGATCTCGCCTGAGCGGTGCCCGCTGAAGAGCTGCGCGAGCGCTGCAAGCGTGGTCACGACCAGCCCAATCTTCAGCGAGGCGGTGGCAAACTCCTTGTGCTTGCCCTTGAGCAGATAGTAGGCCGCGACGCTCATCACCAGCGTGCCGCCAGCGAGGTAGCAGCCGAGAATGACGTGCCCGAGCCGATCCATCGAAGAGGGGTTGAAGACCATCCCCCAAAAGTTATCGATCACCGCGCGACTCTGGAAAATCAGCTCCGGCGGGATGCGGTATTCAGCCGGAAAAACCTGCCCGGCGACCTCCCAGTGGTGTCCGGCGGGCGTCTGCTGCCAACTGTTGGCCACCACAATCCAGATGGCCGAAAAGTGCGCACCCAGACAGACCATGCAGGTCGAAAAGAAGTGCATCTTCGGCCCCACCTTGTCCCAGCCGAACAAGAGCACGGCCAGAAAGCCCGACTCGAGGAAAAAGGCGAATATGCCCTCGGCGGCCAGAGCACTGCCGAACACATCGCCCACAAAGCGCGAGTAGGTCGCCCAATTCGTCCCAAACTCGAACTCCATCACAATCCCGCTGGCCACGCCAATCGCAAAGGTCAGCGCAAAGACCTTCGTCCAGAACCAGGCCATGCTGTGATAGAGCGGGTTGCGCGTCTTCAGCCACATGCCCTCCATGATGACCAGGCAGAGCCCCAACCCGATGCTCAGCGGCGGGTAGATATAGTGAAAGGCAATCGTGAACGCGAACTGGATTCGCGAGAGTATCTCGACATCCATGGAGAGAAGGGTTTGCGAATGAGTATTGCCGCCGGGCGCACCGTCAGGCCAGCCCTCGCGGGCGGTCTGAGAGAAAGTGACAAGCGACAATTCCCACGCTAACGCCGCACCGCACCCTGACAAGCTTTTTTCACCCGCCGCCGCCATCTGGCCGTTTGCGGTTGATCTATCGGCCAGCTTGGCCAGCATGACCCCATGCGCAAAGCTTATTTGCAGGTCTATACCGGCGACGGCAAGGGCAAGACAACCGCCTCGCTCGGGCTGTCGGTGCGGGCGGCGGGTCGCGGGATGCGGGTCTTCATCGGCCAGGTTATGCAGGGCGGGGACCAGGGGGCGGTCAAGGCGCTCCCGCGCTTTGAGGAGATCCCACTGGGGCAGTTTGGGGAACCGGGCATCGTGCGCCCGGAGGAGCTTCCCGAGGGGGAACGGGGTCGGGCGCGCTAGGGGCCGGAGCGGCCGCGCTCGGCGATGGTCTCGGGCGATTACGACGTAGTGGTCTTCGAGGAGGTCAACATGGCGCTCTACTTTGGGCTGCTGACCTGGCCGGAGGTGTCGGCAGTGCTCGATCAGCGGCCAGAGAAGGTCGAGGTCATCTGCACCGGACGCCGCGCCCCCGCCGAACTGATCGAGCGAGCCGACCTCGTCACCGAAATGTGCGAAATCAAGCACTACTACCAGGCTGGGGTTCTAGCACGCCGAGGCATCGAGATGTAGCGGGCGAGCAAGGCAGAATTCAAAAGTCAGAATTCAGAAAGAGTTTTGAGTTCAAAGTTCTGAGTTGCTACGCCATCTCTGCTATCGCTCCGTCTGAGCATGAGAAGCCGTGCGATTCTGGCTCGTCGGGCGTGAGATCGCGATTTTTTACTTTGTAACTACTCAGGAGGGGTGTTGACAAGATTTACCGGAGCGACAGGGATTTG
>CAYQTM010000016.1:0-13307 GCA_964420355.1 uncultured Opitutales bacterium | reverse complement strand
CCGGGTCGATTTCCAACCTCAGCGCCGCGATTGAGGCCGAGAGCGCCGAGCCGCTCAAGTTCGCGATGGCGGTCCAGTTGGGCAAAAAAGTGAAGGCCGAGGAGCTGAAGTCTGCCCTCGAAACCTCGATGAAGGCCGAGGCCGAGACCAACTCCGAGATGGAGTATGCCCCGCTCGAAATGAGCACTTACGAAGGCATGAAGATGCTGACTCCGCCCGCCTCGATGCAAGAAGAAGGCATGCCCGAGATGGTTATGCTGGTCAAAGACATCAAGGGCGGCTCCATGCTCTACCTTGGCACCGAGAGCGAGGTCAAGTCTGCCAGCAAGGCCGAGAAGGCCGAGCTGAGCAGCGCGGTCAAGAGCACCATGGACAGCATGCTGGCCAACGACTTTTTCTGGCTGTCGATCACCCTGCCGGACAGCGTCCGCGCCAAGATCGCCGAGCAGCCCGCTCCGCCCATGCTGGGCCCCGCCGGCCCGGCTCTGCAAAAGCTGGAAAACATCACTTTCAGCATGAACGCCGACCAACTGGTCAAGGGCAAGCTCGCCATCGAGTTCGCCGACAGCGCCAGCGCCGAGGCGGTCAACAACATGGTCGCCTATCAAGTGCTGCCCATGCTCCAGATGATGATCGCTCAGGAAGGTGGCGAAGTGCCGCCGATGGTCGAGTCGCTCAATCTCGGCATGGCAGATGGCTCGGTCAGCCTGAGCTTCAGCATGACCGAGGCCGATCTCTCGATGCTGGCCGATCAGGCGCAGGCGCAGTAAATTTACGAAGATGGACGAAGCGACGGCGATATTCGCGGGGATCGGGCTGGCCGCAGCCTGCGGTTTCCGCGTTTTCGCCCCGCTCTTCATCGCCAGTCTGGCCGCCAACAGCGAGGTCGATTTCTTCAACCACCTCGACGTGGCGGCCATGCTGGGTGCCGACTTCGAGTGGCTGGGCAGCCCTATGGTGACGCTCGCGCTGGGCGTGGCCACCGCACTGGAGGTCGCCAGCTACTACATCCCGTGGGTCGACAACCTGCTCGATTCCGTCGCCACCCCAGCAGCCATCCTCGCGGGCACCTTCATCTCGGGTGCCTTCATGCCCGAGCTGCTCGGCGACGGTGCCCTCAAGTGGATCCTCGCGGCCATCGCGGGCGGCGGCAGCGCGGGCATCATTCAGGGAGCCTCGGTACTCACGCGCGGTGCCTCGACCGCCACCACCGGCGGCATGGGCAACCCCGCCGTTTCGACCGCCGAGCTGGGCGGCTCCGTCGCAACCGCCTCGCTCGCCATGTTCGTCCCCATTATCGCGGGCATCCTCGCCCTCCTGCTCGTCGCCTTCTTCCTGCGCACCCTCATCCGCCTCTGGCAACGCCGCCGCCACCCCACCGACCGGGTATAAGCGGTATTCTCGAGAGGTCTTTTATACAAGCCCCCTCCGAAGAGAGAGCTGTATAATCGCCTCACCATAAGCGGCATAGCGGAACATGCCAACCCGCATAGCGGCACAACCCGCTATAATCTTCCCCTAATGAAGTCGCGCGAGGCGACTGCGCAGGGCTTATTCCTCGGGCTTGGTCTTGCGGAGGCCGGTCACGCGGTTGCCGTCTTTCCACTGGCCACGCTTTTGGAGCAGCTCCACGCGCTCGAAGCGCTTGAGGACGTTTCGCTTTTTCTGAATCCCGCCGGGGGTCTTGAAACTGTTATGCTGTGACATGGCTGGTAGATCGCTCTGATTGCAAAGCGGAGAATAGAAACGCCCGCACGCCAGCATGGCAAGCGAAAAAGGCAGCAGACTCAAAATTTTTCCGAACTTGCGTGCCGCCAGAGACACGCGCACCTTTCCCGCACTCTATTGCCAGTTGCGGATAAAGGTCGATATATCGTTGAGGCTGGGGCTTTTCGCCGTGCGGACGTAGTAGCCGGAGGTGGAGACGGCCACCGTAAGCGAGGCTTCAGGGCTGAGGCCGAGGAGCTGCGCTGAGGCAAAACCGCTGTTAAAGTGGTCGCCGGCACCGGTTGTAATCTTCGGCTTCTGGCAGAAGGGGCCGTCGACGTAGCTGGTGTCATTCTTGGTCGCACAGGCCGCCGAATGGGTGGGATGCACCACCACGCAGCCGATCCCAAGCTCCCCGCGCACCCGCGCCGCCAGACGCTGGAGCTTGTCCGGCCCCTCGCCGTCGCCATCGCCGCCGAGCACGCGATCGACCTGCTGACCCTCGGCGTAGTTGAGGCCGAGAATGGTGTGCCCGTGCGACTGAAACTTTTTGATCGTATTGAGCACGCCCAGCAGGTCGGACTCCGAGCGCTTCTGCGGGTCACAGAGATCGAAGAAAAAGACGCGCTTGTTGAGTGTCGGCAGGTTGGGCAGCACGCGCTCGACCAGCGCATTGAGGTAGGCGGTCATGTTGGGGATCATCGTCCAGTTAACAATGCCCATCAGGTGCGCGCGCGAGACGGCATCAAAGAAGGCACCCTCGCCCATCACTTCGATCACCTGCTCGTAAGCGATGTTTTCGAGGCTGGCGGTGCTGCCAAACATGATCTTGCCGTCGTCAAACTCGCAGGCATGGGTCACGCCGGGGTTGGCCAGCGAAATCGCCTGCGTCTTCTTGGCAAACTCCTCGAAAACAGGATGAATATTGGGTTCGCCGAGCGCCCCGATGTAGCGCACGTTCAAGCCCTGCGAGAGCAGCGCGTTGGCCATGATCGGCCCGTTGCCGCCCAGCTTGTCGACCACCGGATACAGCTCGATGTTGGTGCTGCGACCCGCCGCCGCGCCGATCCGCTCGGCGAACTCGGTGATGGTCTGCATCCGCTCGAAATTGTCGCCCTTGCCGTGGCGCTTGGCCACCGGGTGGATGATCTTGTCGACAAAGCCATCGAGGCCGATCAGCGCATTAAGGGAGGACGCATTGCCCAGCTTGGCATCCAGTTCTTCAAGGGTCTTCTTTTTGTGATCCATGGGTGATATGAGCCTCAGCATTCAGCCGCCGCGCCAATTTGCAAGCCTATCCGTTCGGCTCGCGCAACCGCCGAAAGATTTTGCCCTCCAGCGCTGAAGTGCGAAAACTCCAGTATGGCATACACTGTTCGGCGATCTACGCCGCGACGACTTTTCGTAGAGGCCTTCGCTTTCAAGAAGCATAATTTGCGATCCGCCCTCTCTCCCGCAGCTATTTTTCTTTGCGCTGGCTCCAGAGAGCCCAAAGCGAACTAATGAGCACAAAGCTCCCGACGCTGCTAATTTGAATAAGCGTTCCACTTGATGGCTCGGAGGCCATCGCGATAGCAGGTGCTGTCAGGAATAAAGCAATGATGCGTTTTTTCATAGGCGCAATGTGCCGTTATATTGGGTGACCAACAGGCTTGATGTGCTGACTTCTGTAGCAGAGGCGAAAAAATTACGGGGGTAAGTAAGCAACGACATAAGGAGGTGTATGATCTGGGTATTACATTAGGCGGAGCTCCGCACGAACACAATGCTTGACTAGCGGATATTTTCCCCATCGTCAAGTCCTACGCCCAAAACCACAGCTCAGCTGCGCTCAGTTGGAGGATGCGATAGACGCACTCTTCAATATTAACTGAGGCAATATTAACGGCAGGTAAACGCAAATGATTGCCCTCTCTTGGTCAATCTACATTATAAAAGCATGGCGGACTCAGAGACCATCTCGGCAATCGCGACCAAGAAGAAGCCGATCTACCCGGTGAGTGATCCGCTGAGGGGCTATCTGCTGCGCTTCACCCGCGAGCAGCCTCTGCCCGTCACTTACCAGCGGCTCGATGGCTACGCGGAGTCGGTGCCGGTCGAGGACAAGGACGGCAACGAGACGCTCTGGCACACCGTCATCTATCCGCAGCACGAGTGGGAGCGGCTCTCCAGCGACCTCACCAAGGTCTATGCGGTGCTCAAGGCGGGCGGCGACCTCGGGGCGATGCGCCACCTCTACTGCGACCGCGTCGATTACTGCCTCTTCGGCAACTCCAATCCCTTCCGCGTGCGCATCGTCAACGCCCGCAACGACAACCAGGACTACTTTTACGTCAAGCAGGCCGACGCCTCGCGCATCTATGGGCTGGAGCTCGAACACCTGCTCTCGCCCAATCGTATGCACTACCTGACCTGCGAGGACACCCTGATCGAGGAGCACATCGTCGGCATCCCCGGCGACCAGTTTATCGAGCACTGGCTGGAGGACGGCAAGAACCTCAAGCCCATCCGTGTCGCCAAGGAGCTGGTCAAGTTCAACGAGCGCTGCTTCATCCGGCTGCTCGGCGATATGCGCAGCTACAACTTTGTCGCCGAGGTGACCTTCGACTTCGAGGAGGCGCAGTTTCGCCTGCGCCCGCTCGACTTCGACCAGCAGAGCTACAGCGGGCGGATGAACTTTTATCGCCCGCAGTTCTTTAAGGAGAACCTGCCGCTGGTCGACTACACCCTGCGCGTGCTCGACCCCACCACGGTGGCGCAATACCAGCGCGAGGAGCAGGCGCTGATCTACCGCCGCATGCAGATCATCCCCGGGCGCCTCAAGGCCATCACCCGCTCGATGGCCGAAGACCGCATCTCGACCCCCGAGAAGGTTGCCCAACTGCGCAGCCTGCTGGCCAAACACTACGAGGAGCGCGCCTTCCTCAAATGCCAAAACATGGGGCAGATCCTCAACCAGAGCCTGCACACGCTCTCCGACCGCATCGCGCCCATGCTGCCCGAGTTTGGCGGCTCCGAGTAAGGCCTGGCCGCTTTCCCCATGTCTGCGATCCGCATCCTGTCCGACCGCGTGGCCAACCAGATCGCCGCTGGCGAGGTGATCGAGCGTCCGGTGGCGGCGGTGAAGGAGCTGGTCGAGAACAGCCTCGATGCCGGTGCCAAGCGGATCGAGGTGGAGTTTCGCGCGGGTGGCAAGCAGTTGATTCGGGTGGAGGATGACGGCTCGGGGATGAGCGGCGACGAGGCGCTGATGGCGCTCGAACGCCACGCGACCAGCAAGGTGCGTGACATCGACGACTTGCTCACTATCGGCTCGTTCGGGTTTCGGGGCGAGGCGCTGCCGTCGATCGCCAGCGTGTCGCGCTTCACCCTGCGCACGCGCCGCGCCGAGGACGAGGCGGGCACCGAGGTGCTGGTGAATGGTGGCAAGCTGATCCACAAGCGCGCCTGCGGCATGGCACCGGGGACGCGGATCGAGGTCGCCCAGCTCTTCAATTCCGTGCCGGCGCGCCGCAAGTTTCTCAAGACCGACAACACCGAGGCCGCGCACATCGTGCAGCTCCTGCGGCTGCTGGCCGTGGCCAACCCCGAGGTGGGGTTTCGGCTGCTCGAAAACGGGCGCGTGGTGCTGCAAAGCCCGTCCTGCGACGACTTGCGCGAGCGCATTGGCGAGATTTGGAACCGCTCGCTCGCCGACGACCTCCGCCCGATTGCGGGCGAGCGCGACGGGATGCGTCTGCACGGGCTGATCGGGCGTCCCGGCGCGGCGCGCGCCACTCGGCAGGAGCTGATTACGCTGGTCAACCGCCGCCCGGTCGACAGCCGCACGCTGAGCTACGCCGTGATCGAGGCCTTTCATGGATTCCTCCCGCGCGGGCGCTATCCGGTGGCTTTTCTCTTCCTCGAAATCGACCCGGCGGCAGTCGATGTCAACGTCCATCCGGCCAAGCGCGAGGTGCGCTTTCGCGACGAGAGCCGCCTGCGCACCTTTGTCCTTTCGACCGTCCTCGAGACGCTCCGTGCGGAGGCGCGCAAGACCGGCCAGGCCGCCCCGGAACCCGCCGCCCCGACGCCCCAGCCCAACACCGAGCGCCCCCGCCCGCCTTCCGCCCCCCCCACGCCGCCGGTCGCCCAGCGACCGGTGGAACCCGCTCCGACGCCCCAGCCTGCCGAGCCGGCTCAGCCCACGCCCGTGCGTCCCCGCCTCGCCATCGCCCCGGATGCCCACCGTCCCGCCGACCCGCCCAAGCGCCCGACACCCACGCAAAAAACCGATGAAGACTGGCGTTTCATCGGGCGCTTTGACCAGGACTACGGCCTCTTTCAGGCACCCGAGGGACTCATCCTCCTCCACGAGCGCGCCGCTTGGGAGCGCATCCGCTTCGAGCAGATCATCGCCGCCATGCAGGCCGACGCCCACACCGTCCAGCGCCTCCTTTTTCCAGTTCCCCTCGAACTCGAACCCCTTGCCACCCAAGCCTTTGAAGATCTCCGCCAGCCCCTCACCGAATGGGGTTTCGAGATCGAGCTCTTCGGGCGCAACTTCTACCGCGCCCACGCCGTCCCCGACTGGCTCGGCACCGAGGACGCCGCCGACTTCCTCCGCGACCTCGCCGCCCTCGCCCGCGAACGCGGCAGCGACTTCGTCCGTCCCCACCTCGCCCGCGAGGCCGCCGCCCGTCTCGCCGCCAGCCGCCTCACCCCTCGCCGCCTCGAAAAAGAAAACCTCCCCGACCTCTGCCGCCGCCTGCTCGCCTGCGAAAACCCGCTCGCCGACCTCCAAGGCCGCCCCACGCTGATCCAGTTCGACAAGGCCGAGCTCCGCCGCCGCTTCAACCGGTGAGAACCGCCACTGCCCGCGCCGCCATCTGAAACCCAAACGTCCCGGTCACAAAGCTCGCCGTCCCATAGCCGCCATCGCAGCTCAGCCGCAGCGAGCCTTGCTCGGGGTCACGCTCCACGCTCACACAACCATCGCTCTGCGGATACACCGGCAGCTCTGGCGAAAACACGCACTCGATCTTCCACTTCCGCTTCCGTTCGCGCGGAAACCCATACTCCCCGCGCAACTTCTTCCGCACCATCGCCAGCAGCGGATCATTATAAGTCCGCGTTAAATCCGCCACCTGCACCATCCCCGGATCCCGCCGCCCACCCGCGCCGCCGCAGGTAATAATCGGTATCCCGCGCCGCCGACACTCCGCAATCAGCAGGCACTTGTTGGAAAAGCGGTCGATCGCATCCAACAGCACATCACAGGGTTGCCCCAGCAGCGCCTCCGCCGTCGACGCCGTAAAAAACCGCTTTTCGACCACCACCTCGGCCTCCGGAAAGATGTCCGCCACCCGCTCCGCCAGCAGATCGGCCTTGAAGCGCCCGACCGTCGAGGTCAGCGCCGGCAACTGCCGGTTGATGTTGTTCAGGCAGGCTTCGTCGTAGTCGATCAGCGTCAAGTGCCCGACCCCGCTCCGCGCCAGCGCCTCGACCGCCCAGGAACCCACGCCACCCAGCCCCACCACCGTCACCCGCGCCTGCCGCAGCCGCGCCAGTCCCGCCGCACCGTAAAGCCGCCCGATCCCCGCAAACCGCGGATCGGCTCCCGCACTCTCCAGCCCCTCAGCCATGCCGCCCGCCTACTTCGCGAACTCCGGGAAGAAGGGGTTGTGCGCCTTTTCCTCGCCCACCGTGGTCAGTGGCCCGTGCCCGCTGCACAGGATCGTCTCATCCGGCAGGCTGAAAATCTCCGAGCGAATCGTATCGCGCGCCGCATCATAATCGATCCGCGGCCCACCGATCGACCCCGCGATCAGGGCATCCCCCACAATCGCCACCGGCTTCTCCAGCCCCGAAATCACAAAGGTCGTACCGCCCGGCGAGTGCCCCCAGGTCAGCCGCGTCTCGATCTTCAGGCCACCCACCGTAAAGCACTTGCCCGGCTCAAAGGTATCCACGCCCGTCTCCGACTCCTTGGTCGAGCAATAAGCAGGCGGATTCCCCAGCCCTTCGCGCAACTCCGGCAGCCGTGCCACGTGATCCTGATGCGTGTGCGTGATCAAAATCAGCTCCACATCGATCCCCTCACTGCGGACAAATTCCAGAATCGGCTTCGCGTCCATCCCCGAATCGAAGGCCACGCCCTTCTTGCTCGCCGCATCCCAGACCACAAAGGCATTGGTGCTGAAATCCATGAAAGGCGTCGTAAACCCCTTCAGGCCAGTCACTTCCGAAGCCTTCGGGCACCACTTGCCCTCGGCCAGCGCCTGCAGCCGCCCGACGTGCAGACCCAGCACCGCCGCCGCCGCTTTCAGCGCCTCCATATCCTGCTCGCCCTTGCGCAGCGCCGTAAAGCGCTCGCGAGCCAGCCCAGTTTGATCGGCCAGCATGCCGTCGGTAATTTGCAGACCACTTTGCGCCTTGCCGATGATGTCACCGGCCTCATCATCCAGAGGGAGATCCTTCATAATTTGTTCAGTTAGACAAGCTGAGCAGGCAGTAAAGCCACCCGCCCCGCTCTTGACCAGCTAAATCTCCAGAAATCCAAGCCTTACCGCGTTGTCCCTGCGAAGTTCGTAAACAAAGCGTAAAACGCGCAAAAAGCATCGTGGCTGCTTATTTTGATCTTGCGCTCAGTAAGGGCCGCTTATAGCTTAGCCTCATTCTTGAGTAGGATAGTTTTGAAACGCGTGTGCGTTTTCATAGTCTGATGTTGTTGGAGAACGGCTCCCGGTAGCCTCGGCCGCCGGGAGCTTTTTTCATGAGCCTACAAGAGCACCGCGTCGCGGATACCTATGCGGAGCCTCGCGCAAACCGCGAAGACATGGCGCAAGTCAGATCGAGGCGACGCCGCTCTCAAGTTGCTTTACAGCGTGCTGGCGGAGCGGACGAAGTCGATGACTTCGGCGTCCTCTTTCAGGCGGACGCGGGTCTGTTCGGCTCCGGTGTCGGTGCCGATCAGGTCGATGCTGGCGGCGGCGAGCAGCGGGAGGTATTTGCGCAACTGGTCGCTGCCGTTTTCGTTTTTGACGTGCACGCTCCAGACTTCCTTGCCCTTGGGGGTGGCCGCACTGGGGTCGTAGTCGAAGGCGTTCAGCTTCATATATTTGGTGTAAACCGTGCGCGAGACCAGCTCTTTGTCGCGGTAGATCGCGCCGGGCATCCCGATGGTCTGCCGCCCGACCAAGACCAGGCGACCGCTCGACTTGCTGCGGGCATAGACTGGCACGATTTCGATGCTCGACGCGCCGCGTCGGCTGACCGAACGGCTCTCGGTCTCGGTGCGCGGCTCGGAGATCCCATAGTCCAGCTCGACCAGCAGATCGGCCTGCTCGCGGTCGGGTGCCGGGTAGAGGCCGCGCCCGGAGAGCGCCGCCTCGACATACTCAGCCGCCTCGCGGAAGCGCAGCGTGCCCTCCTTTTCGGGGTCGGCGGGCACCAGCAGGTAAGACTCGTAGCCCGCGAGCGGATCGGCCTCATCGGCGATTGCGTCGGCCTCGAATTCGTAGGTGGTGGCGCAGCCCGCCAGCAGCAAAAGGCCGGCGAATGCGGTCGCAGTGGGCAGAAAATTTGTCATTATAATAGCCTTGGTTTCCTCATTGGTGCAAACGCTTGAGAAATTATCTTTCTGCTTGCTCGCGGAGGCGCGCCAGCTCGACCTCCAGGCGGGCGGCTTCGGCTTCGGCATCCTGCAGGCGGCGGCGGGCGTCTTCCAGCGATTCCTTGCGGTTGAGCGCTGAGTCACGCTCGCGGCGCAGTTGGCGCACCCGCTCTTCGGCGGCGCGCGCATCGGCCTCGGCATCGGCCAGCTCGGTCTCGGAAATCCGCATTCCCTGAGCGATGGCGTAGTCGCGCTCACGCCCGGCACGTTCGGCGGCCTCGGCGGCGCGCTGCTCGGCCAGCCGACGCTGTTCCAGACGCTCCTCGCGGGCACGCTGCTCGGCCTCGCGCCGCGCCATCTCCTGATCGCGCCCGATCAGCCCGCCAATCAGCGCGCCAGCGGCGGCACCGATCAGTGCGCCCTCCTCGCTCTGGCCGTCGATCTGGTTGCCCAGAATCGCTCCTCCCAGCGCGCCCGTCCCGGCACCCACCGCCACACCGCGCGTGGTCTCGCTGGGCGGGGTAGTTGTGCAGCCAGCCATCAGGCCAGCGAGAAAAACAGCGGCCAGCGTCGCAGAAATCATCCTTTTCATCACCAAAACCTCCTTCAATAAAATGCAGTCGAACCCTCTGTAAGAACCTCGCACGCACAATATGTTCCGCAAGTTGCCCCCTTGCTCAAGCTCACCGCACCGATTTTCCGCAGACCGTTTCTTGCCCTCAACCATCAGCGAGGTTTGTTACGGTCGAGCAACAAAGGTTTCATGCAGGTTAAAACCGCGCCCGCCTTGTGAATAACTTTTGACCCACCCCGTCGCCACGCATAGGCTTTTCTGGCAAGAAAGGCGGGGCTTGTGAAAAAAACGGTATTAAAATTCAAAACGATTTTCCTCTCGGACGTGCACCTGGGGATGAAGGACTGCCAGATCGAGGCGGTCAATCACTTCATGCAGCACACGCACTGCGACAAGCTGGTGCTCAATGGCGACATCATCGACGGCTGGGCACTGCGCCGCAGCGGGCGCTGGACGAAGAAGCACACCAAGTTCGTCCGGCTGGTGCTCAAGAAGATGGAGAAGAAAAAGGTGCCCGTCGTTTACCTGCGCGGTAACCACGACGACATTCTGGAGCGCTTCCTGCCGCTCAACTTCGGGCGGCTGGATGTCTGCCAGGAGTATGTGCACGAGACGCCCAACGGCAACTATCTGGTCGTGCACGGCGATGGCTTTGACGCCGTCTGCACCGGGCACAAGTGGCTGGCGCTGCTCGGCGACATCGGCTACGGGCTGATGCTCAAGCTCAACCGCGCCTACAACCGCTTCCGGCGCTGGCGCGGCAAAGAGTATTTCTCGCTCAGCCAGTTGGTCAAAGAGCGGGTGAAATCGGCGGTGTCCTTTGTCGGCAAATACGAGGAGCAGCTTCAGGCGCTGGCACGCAAGCGCAACTTCGCGGGGATCATCTGCGGCCACATCCACACGCCCGCCAACCGCATGGTCGGCGAGGTGCACTACCTCAACAGCGGCGACTGGGTGGAGTCCAAGACGGCGCTGGTCGAGCACTTCGACGGCAGCTTCGAGGTGCTCAGCTACGAGGAATTCTGCCGCCGCCTGGAGGCCAAGTCCCAAGAGGCAGTCGAGGACGGCCTGACCCCGCTCGAAGACGAGGACGACGCCGACGAGACCCTCATCCCCGCCGCCGCCTTCGAGCGCTACCAAAGCGCCTGAGCCAAAAGCGCGCACAAGTTGTTCTTCTCAAACTGGCGGTGCCGTTTTTTAGATAACGGAAAACAAGCGGCAATTGCTATAGCGGTGTTCAGGCCGAGGGCTGGGCGATGTCGGCGAGGAGACCCTCGAAGGCGGTGATGGCGCGCTGCATGAGGTCGAGGTCGAAGCTCACGTCGGGTGCGTGGAGGTTGTCCTCGGCGCTGAAGAGGCCGAAGAGCAGCGAATCGAGGCCGCAGGTGGCTTTGAGTTCGTTGATGATCGGGATGCTGCCGCCTTCGCGCAGATAGATGGGCTTGCGGCCCCAGACCTCGCTGATGCGCCGGTCGGCGGCGTCGAAGGCACGCGCCAGCGCGGGATTCTGGTCGGCGGGGGTGTTCGGGCGATGGGGCGGCACCACCAGATAAGGGTCGGCGTCGCCCAGCGACTCCAGCCGCAGGCTCACTTCCTTGGGGCAGCGCTCGCGCAGGGCGTTTTCCAGCAGTTGGCGGATGCGCGCGCCCTTCTGGTTGGCGACCAGGCGGCAGGTGATCTTCACAAAAGCCTTGCTCGGGATGACCGTCTTTGAGCCGGATCCCTGAAAGCCGCCGCCGATCCCGTTGAACTCCAGCGTCGGCTGCACCCGCACTGCCTCCAGCGGCGTGCTGCCCTTGGGCGGATAAAAGTCGTGCACGCCCAGCCACTTGCGGTATTCTTCGAGGTCGGTCGGCAGCTTCTTCAGCTCCTCGCGCTCCCAGTCCTCGACCTCCAGCACATCGTCGTAAAAGCCAGGGATATTCACCCGCCCGTCCGCATCGTGCAGCGAGGCGCAGAGCCGGGTCAGCGCCGCGATGGGGTTGAGCACCGCGCCCCCGTGTACCCCCGAGTGCAAGTCCTGCCGCGACCCGGTCAGCTCGACATGGAACCCAGTGAGCCCGCGCAGGCCGCAGGTCAGCACGATCTGCTCCGGGCTGGGGATGCCGGTGTCGGAGACCAGCGCGAAGTCGCCGCGCAGGCGGTCAGCGTATTTTTCGAGGAAGCCGGCAAAGCTCGGGCTGCCGATCTCCTCCTCGCCTTCGATCAGGTAAGTGATGCGCAGGGGCAGGTCGGGCTGGCGCTCCAGCAGGCGGCTCAGGGCGGTCAGGTGGACGATGGTCGGCCCCTTGTTGTCCGCCGCGCCCCGCCCGTAGAGCCGGTTGCCGCGCAGGGTCGGCTCGAAGGCCGGGGTCGTCCACAGCTCGAGCGGATCGGCGGGCTGCACATCGTAGTGCCCGTAAATGACCAGATGCGGCGCACCCGCCGGCCCGGCACGCTCGGCCAGAATCACCGGATGGCGCGGCGTGGGAATGATCTCCACCTCAAACCCCAGCCCAGCCAGCAGCGAGGCCGCATAATCCCGCGCCCCGGCCATCCCCGCACCCGCCGCCGGGTCAGTCGACACGCTCGGAAAACGTATATAATCCTTCAGACACTGCACTGGATCGATCGCCATAGCGCCACCCTAACCGATCCCACCACCGCCGCAATCCCGTTTTCACCTTTGAGCGCCCTGAATCAGCGCGATACGCCGTGAAGCTCGATTTTAACGCAGAGGCACGGAGCTGCGGTATGCAGCAGGTATGCCGCGCGGCAGGTTCATGGTGTTGTTGCAAGCGGTGCCGATCAACTGCATAATTATGGCTAGACCTGATTCTACGGCTTACTTTGACCCGGCCAGAGCATTTGCGTTGATATTCTTGTGCGGTGTTGGTTGACTGGCGGCTATGCTGCAAGCTGGAATCGTCGGTCTGCCCAATGTGGGCAAGAGCACCCTGTTCAACGCGCTCACGCGCACCCGCAAGGCGGAGGCGGCCAATTACCCGTTCTGCACGATCGACCCTAACGTGGGTGTGGTGCAGGTGCCCGATGAGCGGCTGGCCGTGCTGGCCAAGATCGCCAAGACCTCGACAATCATTCCGGCGGCCATCGAGTTTGTCGACATCGCCGGGCTGGTGGCGGGCGCGAGCAAGGGCGAGGGTCTGGGCAACAAGTTTCTCGCCAATATCCGCGAGGTCGACGCCATCGTGCATGTGGTGCGCTGCTTCGAGGATGACGACGTGATTCACAACATGGGCGGGGTTGACCCCCTGCGCGACATCGAGGTGATCGCCACCGAGCTGATCCTCGCCGACCTTTCCAGCGCCGAAGCCCAGCGCGAAAAGCTCATCAAAAAAGCGCGAGGTCAGGACAAGGAGGCCGTCGCCTCGGTCGCGCTGATGGATCGCCTGCTGCCGCACCTTGGCGAAGGCCGCCCGGCGCTCACGCTCG
>CAYQTM010000015.1:0-13468 GCA_964420355.1 uncultured Opitutales bacterium | reverse complement strand
GAAGAGGCGGCGCTCCCGCAGCACATCCCAGGCGTCGGGCTGGATGCCCGAGCTGTGCCCGTCCAGATAGCACTGCTCGCCGATCTTGACCGTCGCCACGTCAATGCGCGCCTCGGCGGCAGTCAAAATGTCGAGCACCGCCTCCATGATCTCCGGGCCAATGCCGTCGCCCTTGGCGATGGCGATGGGCGTTTTGACGCCCTGCGCGGCGGCGGGTACTTCGGCTGGATTCATAGTGGGCATAACGGCAGCGCTGGCTGAAAATTAAATTTTTCTGACGAAATGGTTTGCAGGAAAATTTTTTCGTATAAAATAGGGTTTAAAGATGCTGTCAACCATGTCCGAAGAAAAAGTCGAAAAAAGTCGCCGCCCCAACGGCTGGACTTTTCTGAGCAATCATTCGCATGTGCTCTTCTGCTTGGCTGCCGACCCCGACGCCCGCCTGCGCGACGTCGCCGAGCTGGTGGGTATCACCGAGCGCGCGGTGCAGGGCATCGTCGCCGACCTCGAACACGCCGGCATCCTCGTCCGCACACGCGACGGACGCCGCAATCACTACGTCATCTTCAAGGACAAACACCTCCGCCACCCCGTCGAAGCCGCCAGCACCGTCGGCGACCTCCTCAAACTCGCCTCCCGCCGCCACGCCCGCCCCGCCAACAAAGGCGAGTAAGCCGCAGCCGCGCTCACCTTGACCAGTCGAGCATGCGCTGGATGGGGAGGAGGGCTTTTTCGCGGATGGTTTCCGGGACTTGGATTTCTGGCGAGCCGTCGCGGAGGCAATTGCGCAGCTTTTCGATAGTGTTCATCTTCATGTAGCGGCAGTCGTTGCAGGCGTAGTTTTGGGTGGAGCCGGCGATGAAGGTCTTTTCGGGCAGCTCGCGCTGGAGGCGGTGAATCATCCCCGTCTCGGTCACCACGATGAAAGCCTCGGCGGGGTGTTCGCGGCAGAAGCCGATCATCTTCTCGGTCGAGCAGACCTCGTCCGCCATGTCGCGCACCGATTCCACGCACTCGGGGTGTGCCACCACCGGCGCGCCGGGAAACTCCAGCTTGACGCGCTCGATCGCCCGCTGTGTGAAGAGCACGTGCGCATAACAACTCCCGGGCCAGAGGCGCATCGGGCGGTCGAGCTGCTTGGAGACCCACTGCCCGAGATTTTGGTCGGGCACGAAAAGAATCGGGCGGTCTTCCGGGATTTTGCTGACGATCTTGACCGCATTGCCACTGGTCACAATCACGTCGCTGAGCGCCTTGACCGCCGCCGAGCAGTTGATGTAGGCGACCACATAGACATCGGGGTTGGCCGCCTTGTAAGCCGCCAGCTTGTCCGCCGGGCAACTGTCGCTCAGCGAGCAGCCGGCCTCCAGATCGGGCAGCAGCACGGGCTTGCCGGGGTTCACGATCTTCGCCGTCTCGGCCATGAAGTGGACGCCGCAAAAGACGATCACATCGGCCTCGGCCTCGGCAGCCTTGTAGGACAGACCCAGCGAGTCGCCCACAAAGTCGGCCACCTCCTGAATTTCCTCCACTTGATAATTGTGCGCGAGGATGACGGCATTCTTCTCCTCCTTGAGCCGCAGCACCTCCTGCTGGATCGCGGACAGCTCCCGCGCCTCCGCCCCACGCGGAGCAAATACCATCGGCTTGATCTCTGGCGTCGCAACTGGCATAGCTAAAAGGTGAACAATCGCCCACCCATCGCGATCTGTCAACCCTGCGCACACATGCGCTCCGGCCTTGAAAGATCTGCCATGGCTGTAGTGTTCGGCAGGCTTCGTGCATGCGTGCATGAGCTGGCTTCCTCAGGGCGCAGGGAGGGGCGGTCGCTGGATTTCGGCGTGCGTCGGATGTTTTACGAGCCGTTTTCTTTGCGGTCGTACAAGCTGTCGCGCCGCGGGGCAGGTTTTTCGCAAATAACCCATAGTGGTACAAGCTACAATTACGTGATAAAAGTGACATTTTAAACCCCAATTAGGCAGACCGGACAGGCAAGTGCAATCAGGGTCAGACTCGTCTTGACTTTTCGCGGAATGCATGCATGCTAGTCCAACATGCTCGCATACCCCAGACTCTGCTCCTTCTTCTCGCTGTCATTTTTTGCATTGGCCGCTTTGTTGCCTGCGGCAGAGCCAGGCTTTTTCGATGGTTTTGAGCGTCCAACTGGAGCGCTTGCCGATAACCCCGGTGTATGGACGACAGGTGGTGTGATCGATGCGCAAATCGTCGATGGAGCCGGTGTCGGCTCGAGTAAAGCTCTGGCGCTCACAACCAGTGCTGGCGAGAGTGGTTATACCTTTCTTTCCGGTTCGGCCAACTGGCATCCCGCCATCTTCAAGAGTTTTCACGGCCAACTGGCTCCCCGCAGCTCGGATCCTGCGATTGATTCCAGTGCGCGCACAGCGTTTTACCTGACGACGGATGGCGACATTCGGGCGCGCTCCGGCAGTGACTGGGTGACGATCGACATGGATCCGAATCTCGATACCAATGCCATGCATTATTTAAGCATGCGCTTGGACTTCGTTGAGCAAACTTGGAAACTCTGGGTAAACGACGCTCTGGTTACGCCGACTCCGTTGGATTTCGCGAACGCTGGCGATACATCTGCCGGACTGCGGATTGCGCAAGATGGCAGCGCGAGCAGCGTTTTTGACGACGTCTCGATCAGCAGCGCCGCGCCCTCTGGGTTGAACGACCTCAATGACTACAATTCGTTTGCGCAGAGCGTGACGTGGAACAATGCCGCCAGCTCGGCTACCGGAGACGCCAACGGCAATGGGATATCGAATGCCGCTGAATATGCAATGGGCATTCTCAACCCAGCAGAGGCAAATTCCCTCAATGCTATCCGAGCGATCAATATTGATACAGCCACTGATAGCTTTCAGTTCACTTTCCAGCGTCGTCGCGACGCTGAAGACATCACAATTGTCCCTTACTTTTCAACCGATCTGAGCAACTGGGCACCGCTCGACCTAGCGGTGAGCGGGGTGACTATTTCGGAAATGCAGAGCAGTCCGCCGGTCGACGAAATCACTGTCCAGCACGCAATGAACGAGCTGGATGAGCAAGGGTTCATAAAGCTCGAATTTCTAACCGATTAGCACGCCCGCGCATACCCGGACGTTGCATTCAGAGCTATCGCCAAACTACGGTCTAAACCGTAATTATACAGTTGAGCGCGGCGGCTTGCATAAGACCTTCTCTGCAAAGGCTTTGAGCAGTCCAGCCCCCTCCAACCGCATAATTCGGCTAAATGAAGTTGTCCGGCCATTTGTCGAGTGAGGGCAGGTCGCGTTTGACCTTGGCGGGGAAAGTCGCCAAAGTTGCCGGAATGGCGGATCAACATGCGGAAGCAGAGGCTCTGGTAGGCGGGTCGGATGCAGTCGAGCGCACGCGCGACTTTGCGGCGCGGCACTACTCGGACGATGCGCGGCTGAATGCGCGCATCGCCCTGCACAAGCGGTTTGGCGAGGGCTCGGCCAACTGGTATGACTGGGTTTTCGAGCGGATGCACCTGCCCAAGGCGGCGCGCATTCTCGAGATCGGCGCGGGTACGGGCGAGCTGTGGGCGGCGCATAAAACAGCGCTCGGGCCGCAAATGCGGCTGGTGCTGAGCGACTTGTCGGACGGCATGCTGACCTCGGCGCGCCAACGACTGCAGGCGGCGGGGATCGATGCTGAGTATGTTCAGGCCGATGCCTGCGAGCTGCCCTTCGAGCGCGACAGCTTTGACGTGGTGATCGCGAATCACATGCTCTATCACGTTGGGAATCGCCGCACCGCGCTGGAGGAGATCGATCGCGTGCTCAAGACCGGCGGCACGGTTTACGCCGCCACCAACGGGCGACGCCACATGGCCGAGCTGATCGAGCTGCAGCGCCGCTACGAGCTGCCTTACAACCTCGGGTTCGCGCTCGCCAAGGCGCTCTTTTCGCTGGAAAACGGCGGCGGCCAGCTCGCCGCGCTCTTCCCGCACGTCGAGATGCACCGCTACCCGGCGCGCCTGCGCGTCACCGAGGTCGAGCCGCTGATCGACTACCTGACCAGCCTCGACGACCAGCCCGAAAACCGCACCTCCAGCTACGCGGCGCTCCGGCAGGCCGTGCAGGCGCAGATCGAGCGTGAGGGCGCGGTCGAAATCCAGAAGGACACCGGCCTCTTCATCGCCCGCAAGCACGGCTAGCGGCTGAGCCACGGGCGATGCGGCTGGTTGTTATACAGGATTACTTGCGCGGCGGCGGCACCGAGGCGCAGACGCTGGCGCTGCTCGCGGCGGCGCGCGAGGCCGGACATGATGCGACCCTGCTGACCTTTCGTCCGGGCGGGGCGCTGGCGGGGCGGGCGCGCGAGCTGGGCGTGCGCTGGGAGGTCTTGCAGCCCTTCGATGCGCGGGTGAATGGCTGGGCACCGGGGCTGGTGGCGCGTCTGCGGCGCTTGCAGCCCGAGCGTATCCTGCTGATGGGACGCGAGGCCAACGGCAAAGGCGCGCGACTGGCGGCGGCCTTCCCCGGGGTGCCGCGCATCGCGACCCTGCGCACCGGGCGGGCGCTCCCGAGGCGCTACCGCGAGGGGCTGCGCGTGGCGACTACCGTTTTTGTGAATAGTCAATATGCGGCGCAACGCGTCCGCGAGCTGGGCGTGGCCGCCGAGCGTATCCATTGCGTGTATAATCCGCTGCTGCGGCGCTTTGACCCCGCGGGTGCCGAGACCGAGCGCCGCCGCATTCGCGCCGAGCTGGGAACCGAGCCGGGCGTCCCTGTGCTGCTCACCGTCGCCGCCTTTCGCCCCGGCAAGCGCCACCTCGACTACCTCAAAGCCGCCGCCGAGCACCTGCCGCGCGACCTCCCGTGGGAAATCTGGCTCCTCGGCAGCGGCTCGACCTTCGACCGCACCCGCGCCGCCGCGCAAAAGCTCTGGCTCCGCCCGCGCGTGCGCTTCCTCGGCTTCCAGCCCGACCCGCGCCCCTACTACGCCGCCGCCGACCTCGCCGTCCTCCCCTCGCTCGAAGAGTCCTTTCCCAACTTCCTCATCGAGGCGCAAGCCGCCGCCCTCCCCGTGGTCGCCTTCGACATCGCCGGCGTCCAGGAAACCTTCCTCCCCGAGCAAAGCGGCCATCTCATCCCCACCGCCGACTTCCCGCGCCTCGCCCAGACCGCCTGGCAACTCGCGCTCGACCCCGCCCGCGCCCGTAGCTTCGGTCACTGCGGGCAGGCGTTCATCTTAGAACGATGTGATCCCGAGGCGCGGTTGCGGGAGACGTTGGGGATAGTTCAAAGGTCAAAGGTCAAAGGTCAAAGTTGATCGGCGGCAGGACGCTTTCGCGGTCTCTGGGGTCGGGGCGGGTCAGTCGCCGCAGTCGATGTGCTGATCCATCTGCGCGGCGGGGTCGGCCTCGCGGGTGCGCCCGATGACGCGTCCGGGGACGCCGACGATGGTCGAGTGGGGCGGCACGTCTTCGAGAACGACGCTGCCGGCGCCCACCTTCGCGCAGTCGCCGATGCGGATGTTGCCGAGGATTTTCGCGCCCGCGCTGAGGAGCACGCCCGAGCCGATCTTGGGGGGGCGGTGGCCGCCGTCCGTGCCGGGGGCGCAGGGGGGGACTTCGGGGAGGATGGGGACGTTGTCGGCGGCTTCGGCGGTGTCGCCAGCCACCAAACCGGTGGCGTGATCGAGGAAGATGCCGCTGCCGAAGCGCGCCGCCGGGTGGATGTCGACCCCAAAGACCTCCGAGGCCAGACTCTGGAGGTAAAGGGCAAACTCGCGGCGGTTATTATTCCACAGCTGATGGGCAATGCGGTGGGTGGTGATCGCGAGGAAGCCCTTGTAGAAGAGCACGACGTGCAGGTGGCTCTGGCAGGCGGGATCGCGTTCCTGCACGGCGCGGATGTCCGCCCGCACCTGCGCGCCCAGCTCGGGGTGGGTTTTGAAAATCTGGCAGAAGGTGTTCTTGAGATAGTCGACCGGCGTAGCGTGCAGGTGCAGCTTGCGCGAAAGTCGCACGCTGAGCGCCTCTTCCAGCGAGACCCGCTTGAGCACGACCTCACTGGTCAGCTCGACCAGCGCGGGCTCGCGCTCGACCAGCGCACTGGCCTCGGCACGGATGTCCTGCCAGAGCGGATCGCTCGTCTCGACACGGCACTCGGGCACCGCCGCAGCTTCAGGGTTTATCGCCATGACATGGGCAAACTACTCGCGCCGCGCCGCTATTTCAACCGCAGAGAACGCTCGGCGCAAACTTTGGCTTTGCTCTTTCCTTTTTCGATGCGCTTGAGTTTGGAAAAACCTTTGATTTGCCAATGAGCTACGTGGTGTCAGTCTTCCAGGATGACAACATCCTGCCAGCGCTTCTCGACAAGTGTTCAAGAACTAAAATCGCTCGGTTTGAAAGTGCATGATTGCTCAAAGCTAATGATGAGGTTGCTGCTTTTTGCGGTGTCTGTTGCATTGGGCGTTGGTTGTTCTTTTTCAGATAAGCGAGGGCAGATCGATTCCGAGGTGCCAACTGACGCGATCAAGTTTCAGTGTTATTTTGATGACGCCACCTCCACCCTGACGCTGGAGTTGACTAATTCTAGCGACGAGACCTTACTCTTACACGAGATAAGAGCTTATCATATAAGAATGTCTTTTTACTGTGAGGGTCAGGAAATTCCTTATAAGCAAGAAGCCGTGCCCCACTATGGGAATGCTCCGAGCCTTATTGAACTCAAGGAACGGGAAACTATTTCAATATCTATCAAGCTGAGAGTGGAGCCAATTGGTGAAGGATATAAATTGAGACCAGACTTTTTGGATATCTCATTTTACCTGACAAACAGGCAGATTCAGAAAGAGCTTTCTGTCAAACTAACCTTCGATCAGTCAGTTGAAGCAGATTCGCCCTATGAAATTCCTAACAGTGGCCAATTGCGCAAGTTCCGCTTATTTGCTCATCCCAAGCATTGCGAGACTGTCTTACCTGCATCTATATTCGATTAACTGCCAGTTCGTCTCTGCTCTCGATTGTTCGGGGTTGAAAAAGATGTAATCGCTAATCGATCGAATCACTGCGCCGCTTCGAGGTCGGCGGTGGCGGCGGCGGCGAGTTCCTGGCAGCAGGTTTGGGCGGTGGGGAGGTCGGGGGCTTCGACGAGGAGGCGGAGGCGGGGTTCGGTGCCGGAGTAGCGGAGGAGGAGGCGGCCTTGATCGCCGAGCTGTGTTTCCCATTTTTGCTGCACCTGGGCGAGCTGCGGGAGATCCTCGAGGGGCGGCTTGACGGGCGCGGGAATGTTTTCGGTGGCCTGCGGGAAGAGGCCGACCTGCGCGGCCAGCTCCTCGATGGGACGCCCGGCGCGCTGGAGAAAGTGCAGCACCTCGATCGCGCTGAGGAGGCCATCGCCGGTGGGCGCGCGGTCGGCGATGACGAGGTGGCCGCTGCTCTCGCCGCCGAAGCTGGCACCGGTCTCGCGCATGAGCGCCGCCACGGCGCGGTCGCCGACGGCGCTGCGGTGGGTGGTGATACCGTGCTGTTTGAGAAAGTGATCCAGCCCGAGGTTGCTGTGGATGGTGGTGACCATCTGCTGCCCGGGCAGGCGGTCGTGCGCGGCGCGGTCGACCGCCAGCAGCGCGAGCAGCGCCTCACCCGCGACCGGTTGGCCATCGCTGCCGACCACAACGAGGCGGTCGCCATCGCCATCGAAGGCCAGCCCCAGCGGCGTGCCGGTGCGGCGCATGGCCTCGACCAGCGACTCGGGGTGCTCGCTGCCCACCCCAGAGTTGATCTGCGCCCCGTCGCAGGCGTCGCCGATCTGGGTGAACTCCAGCCCCAGATGCTGCAAAATGCGCGGCGCGGCCTCGCGCATCCCGCCGTTGGCGGTGTCGATGACCGCGCGCATCCCAGCAAAACTCCCCTGATGCAGCAGGGCGCTCGCCCAACCGACGTAATGCCCGAGCGCGTTGAAGGTGTGCAGCGGGGCGGCAGGCACGGCGTCGGCGGGCAACTCGGGCTCGGATTCGATGTGCGCCTCGATCTCAGCCTCCTCCGCCTCGCTCAGCTTGGCACCGTCGGCACCGAAAAGCTTGATACCATTATCGCTGGCGGGGTTGTGCGAGGCAGTGATGACGATGCCGAGGTTAGCTTCCAGACGCAGCACCGCCCGCGAAACCGCCGGGGTCGGCACCATGCCGAGATCGTAAACCGCCTCGGTATGGCGGCTCAGCCCAGCGTGCAAGTCCTGCAAAATCCGCGCGCCGCTGGGACGCGGGTCGCGCCCAAGCGCCACCACCGGAATCCTGCGCTCGCCGCGCTCGGCCAGGTAGCGCCCCAGCGCCGAACCCACCCGCCGGACAAATTGCGGCGCGAGCTTGGCTCCATCCGCCCGATCCCGAATCCCATCCGTCCCGAAGTAGCGCCCCATGTGTCTATAAGTGTAGCGATGATGCCGCAACCGCGCGACGCCCTTGTTTCTAGGCGACCCCTGCGGGAGGTCAACGGTTTTTGGTCGGCCGCCACAACAAGCGCCTCGCGTTGCCGCATCACAGAAAATTACAGAAAAATTCGTTTAACGTATTGATTCTAAGAATCATTCCAATTATATTAGCGAACAATGCAGGAAAGCAGCACAGAATTGGATCCGCACAGCCGCGAGGAGTTTGAGGAATCGCTGGCACGGGCGGGTCTGCGCAACACGCGCCAGCGCGAGCACATCTACGCGATTGTGAGCACGCGCAAGGATCACCCCACGGCCGATGATGTCTACCATCGCGCCAAGGAGTCGATGCCCGGCATCTCGCTGGCCACCGTTTACAACTGTCTCGAAACTCTGACCACCTGCGGCCTCCTTCGGCAGGTCAACTTCGACCGCGCGCCCTCGCGCTTCTGTCCCAACAAGGTTGAGCACGCCCACTTTTATTGCCGCCAGACCGGCAAAATCTACGACGTGCCCCTGCCCCAGCCCGCGCTCAAGGCGCTGCACAAGGTGCTGCCCGAGGGCTTTCAGGCCGAGACCTTTGAGCTGTCCTTCCAAGGCACCAGCAACGCACGCAATTAGCCGCATTGATAACACCTAAAGCGACGCGCAACCCTGCCGCTAATCCGCTATACCTTTTCAAACCACGAACAATGAGCAACACTCTGGAAATCAAAAATCTGAACGCTTCCGTCGCCGGAAAGCCGATTCTCAAAGACTTCTCCCTGACCATTCCCAAGGGCGAGGTGCACGCGCTGATGGGGCCAAACGGCACCGGCAAAAGCACGCTGGCCAAGGTGCTGGCCGGGCACGAGGACTACGAAGTCCAGAGCGGCGAGGTGCTGCTCGACGGCGAGAACGTGCTGGGCATGGAGCCGGACGAGATCGCGCGCCTCGGGCTGTTCATGGCCTTTCAATATCCGATGGAAATTCCCGGCGTGACCATCGCCAACTTCATCCGAGCCGCCCGCAATGCGCGCCTGCCCGAGGGCGAGGAGGTCGTCGCAACCGAGTTCTACAAGGAGCTGTATCAGAACATGGATTTGCTGCAAATTGACCGCAAGTTCACCAGCCGGGCGCTCAACGAGGGCTTCTCAGGCGGCGAGAAAAAGCGCTGCGAGATCCTGCAGATGACCATGCTCAAGCCGGGCTACTGCGTGATGGATGAGACCGACTCCGGGCTGGACATCGACGCGCTCAAGGTCGTGGCTAACGGCGTCAACCTAATGCGCGGCCCGGATCGCGGCTTCCTCGTCATCACGCACTATCAGCGCCTGCTCGAATACATCGTCCCCGACCAAGTCCACATCATGTATGACGGACGCATCGTCCACAGCGGCGAAGCCGAACTGGCCCATAAACTTGAGGCCAAGGGCTACGAATGGGTCAAGCAAGAGCTGGCCACTGCTTAGTGTGCAATGACGACTTATGATGCCAATGGAATTCGGGACAAAGCGCTGTCAAATTTACGCGCAGCTGCAATTTGCTATCACCACAATCTCTATGACGCGTGCATCAATAGAAGCTACTACGCTTGTGCTCAGGCAGCAATTTATGGCTTGATTCAAATGAACGTGCCGATTCCTGAAAGACCGAATCATCGCAACATAATTGACCTCTTCGCCCAACGATACCGGTCGCTGCACCCAGGCTTGGTTCCGGTAATTCGAAAGCTATACAGCGAAAGACAGGATGCTGACTATTCAGATCGAAAAACTTCTTCCAGAGCCGCAGCAATAGGTTCCCAATCCGCCGCCGATTTTCTCAATCGCATTTTACTCCAATGAATCGTAATCAACAACTCGCCCACGAATACGGGAAAGAATTAAAAGCGCTGTTCCCCCAAATCGAGGTGGTTGGCATCGTGCCCAGCCTAACCGATCAAGACGAATATTGGGTTGAGGTTCGTTACCCTGAAGATGAATTCGAGCAGATGCGCGTAAAGTGGGAAGCGGCTAAGTTGACGGATCGATTTTATCAAGACCACGGCGCACACATTATCCCCTTGACCGCCAAACAATCGTACCCTGTTAGCTGACCATACAGTAGCAAGTCTAGCGCACATCCTTACTGCCTACTCCCACCAATGTTTAACAACACAGTAATTTTAATCTAACCAGCCATGTCACAAAGCGAAACAGATACCGTCCTGAGCATCAATGAAGATCGCAATAAAGGGAATTTTCATTACGATACCTCTTATGAGTTCGACGCGGGCGTCGGGCTGACCGAGGATACGGTCAAGTATATCTCCGACGTCAAAGGCGAGGACGAGTGGGTTCTCGATTTCCGTCTGAAGGCGCTCGATACTTTCCGCAAGAAGCCCGACCCCACCCACTGGGCGAGCCGTGACCTCGACGCGATCAATTACGACAAGATTCGCTATTACTTGTCGAAAGGTCAGGTGCCGAAGCGCTCCTGGGATGAGGTGCCGGATGACGTGAAGCAGACCTTCGAGCGCCTGGGCATCCCCGAGAGCGAGCGCAAGTTCCTCGCGGGCGTCGAGGCGCAGTTCGACTCCGAGGCCGCCTACTCGCGGATGAAGGAAGACCTTGAGAAACTGGGGGTTCTGTTCGTTGGCTCGACCGAGGGACTGAAAAAATACCCCGAGATTTTCCGCAAATTCTTCGGCAAGGTCATTCCGATTGGCGACAACAAGTTTTCGGCGCTCAACAGCGCGGTATTCTCGGGCGGCTCCTTCATTTACGTGCCGAAAGGGGTCAAAGTGGCGCAGCCGCTGCAGGCCTACTTCCGCATCAACGCCGAGAATTTCGGGCAGTTCGAGCGCACGCTCATCATCGCCGACGAGGGTGCCGAAGTCACCTATATGGAGGGCTGCACCGCGCCGCAGTTCGAGACTTCGACCCTGCATAGCGCGGTGGTTGAGCTGGTCGCGCTCAAGGGGGCGAAGATCCAATATATCACCGTGCAAAACTGGTCGAGCAACGTCTTCAACCTCGTCACCAAGCGGGGCATGGCCGAGGAGGACGCCGAGATCAAGTGGATCGACTGCAACATCGGCAGCCGCCTGACCATGAAGTATCCGGGCGTGGTGCTCAAGGGCGAGCGCGCGCGGGGCGAGGTCATTTCCATTGCGCTGGCGAACGACGGGCAGCATCAGGATACCGGTGCCAAGATGATCCACTTGGCCAACAATACGACCTCCAACATCGTCTCGAAATCCATTTCCATCGGCAAGGGACGCTCGACCTATCGCGGCATCGTCTCCATTCCCAAGCACCTCACGGGCTGCAAGAACAACACCGAGTGCGACGCCCTGCTGATCAACACCAACAGCCGCACCGACACCTACCCCGCCATCACCGTGCAGGGGCAAGGCAACTCCGTGCAGCACGAGGCCAGCGTCTCCAAGGTGAGCGCCGAGCAAATCTTTTACATGATGCAGCGCGGGCTGACCGAGGCGCAGGCGATGTCTCTAAGCGTCAACGGCTTCGTCAACGACCTCATCCGCCAGTTCCCAATGGAATACTCGGTCGAGCTGAAGCGCCTGATCGAACTCCAAATGGAGGGCTCGGTCGGCTGAAACCACTGCATGTCAACACCTTTCACAATGAATCCACTCGATACGCCACCCGTGAGCGCCACTGAAACCGTCACCCGTCTCCTCAACGAAGACGACACCTTCCTTGCCCACCTCGAACGCCGCGCCGTCGGCACGCCCTGGCTGCACGAACGCAAGCGCAGCGCCTGGAACCGCTTCCGCGAGCTCCCGATGCCAACCCGCAAGGACGAAAAATGGCGCTTCTCACGCCTCGACCGCAAGCTCCTCGACGGCCTCCGCCTGAGCGACGAGCTGGGCGAGCAAGCGGGTTCCGAGTTGGCCACCTGTTCGCACCTGATCGAGGAGACCGCCGGGCGGCTGGTAGCGGCCAACGATTTTGTCGTCGACTTCCAAGGCGTGAGCGACGAGCTGGCCAGCAAGGGCGTCTTCTTCGGGCCGCTCGAACTCGCGCTCGAGCAAATCCCCGAGGTGGTCGAGCGCTATTTCCTCAGCGAGGGCACCCAGCTCGGCAGCGAAAAGTTTTTCGCCCTGCACGGCGCTTACGTCAAGTGCGCCACCGTCCTCTACGTCCCGCGCGGCGTGACCATCGAACAGCCGCTCCTCGCCCACTACTGGCACGCTCAGGACGGCGCGGCCATCTTCCCGCACACCCTCGCCGTGCTCGAAGAGAACGCCGAAGCCACCCTGATCGACGCCTTTTTCTCGCACAACCTCGAAGCCAGCGGTTCCGCCTTTGCCTCCGCCGACCTCCACGCCGGAGCCAACGCGCGCCTCAAGCGCATCGTGGTGCAGGACTTCAACGAGCAGGTGCAATCCTTTCAGATGGATGCAGCCGTGGCGCAGCGCGACGCGCAGATCAAGAACATCTCGGTCAACCTCGGAGCAAAACAGGCGCGCTACGAAACGCAATGCCGCATCGAGGGCGCAGGCGCGGACATCCGCAACTTCTCGCTCACCGTGGCCGACAGCGATCAGGAGTTCGACCAGCGCACTTTGCAAATTCACAATGCGCCCAACGCGGTTTCCGACCTTCTGTATAAGAACGCGCTCCTCGACCGCGCCCGCTCCATCTTTTCGGGGCTGATTCAAGTGGCCGAAAACGCGCAGCAGACCGACGCCTACCAGACCAACCGCAACCTCCTCCTCGACTCCACCGCCGAGGCCAACAGTCTGCCGGGTCTGGAGATCAACGCCAACGACGTCAAGTGCAGTCACGGTGCCACCACCAGCCAGCTCGATCAAGAGGAACTCTTCTACTTCATGGCACGCGGCATCCCAGCCCGCGAAGCCAAGCGCCTGCTCGTCTTCGGCTTCTTCGAGGAAATCATCGAAAAAGTCGACGACGAAACCGTCGCCGATGCCCTCCGAGAGCTCGTCCAACACAAATTCGCCCGCGCCCAGAGCTGAGGCAGACACTTCGGGCTTGGAAGAAAATAAGTGTAGCGATAATAAGGCCCGGAATTTTTTTGGCGTGAAAGGGCCCATGGAGGGG
>CAYQTM010000014.1:0-13479 GCA_964420355.1 uncultured Opitutales bacterium | reverse complement strand
CTCTCGATGAAGAGCCGATCCACCACCGGACGCACCTCTTCCGGAAAAAGCCCGAAATCGACGGCCAGGCGAATCAGCGAGAGGTGATTCATGGCTTCGGAAGAGCTTAAAAGGTGCCCATTTTGCAAAATACCGTATGCACGGCCTATTTTGTCGAAAAGTTTCGTCGATCCGTCCTCCAAAAGCTTCTTTCGGGCGTTGTTTTCATGCTCGATGACGGTATTGAGCACCTCGGCCAGCCGCTTGATGATCTCCTCCTCGCGCTCGCCGAGCGTCTGCTGGTTCGATATCTGGAAAATACTGCCAGAGGCGTCCGAGCCCTCGCCAAAGAGCCCGCGCACGACGATGCCGAGCTGGTTGACCGCGCGCACCACCTTCTCCATGTTCTGGCTGATGACCAGCCCCGGCAGGTGCATCATCACGCTGGCGCGCAGACCGGTGCCCACGTTGGTCGGGCAGGCCGTGAGGTAGCCCAGCTCCGGCGAAAAAGCAAAATCGAGGTGCTCTTCGAGCTGGCTGTCGAGGCCGTCGATGATCTTCCACACCTTGCGGAGGTTGAAGCCGCTGCGCAGCACCTGAATCCGCAGGTGATCCTCCTCGTTGATCATGATCGCCGCGCTCTGATCCTTGCTGATGACCACCCCCGAAGCCTCGTCGCTCTCGGTCAGCTCGCGGCTGACCAAGTGGCGCTCGACCAGCACCTGCTTCTGCAGGCTGTTCAGCTCGGTGACGTTGAGCGCTGTGGCCTCGCGCATGGCGGGCAGTTTGACCACCGCCTCGCGCGCGTGGTTGTAAAGCTCCAGACGCTGTTCGGCCTCCGCCCAACCCGGAAAGGGGAAATCCTTGAGGTTGCGCGCCAGCCGGATGCGTGACATCAGCACAATGGGCGAGGTCTCCAAGCCCTTGCTGGTCAGCTCGTTGTGGTCTTCGATTAAATGGTCGATGGTCATTGCAAAAAGTATCCGTATGTCAGCCCGCCGCCGCGCGCACGTTCTCGATCAGGTCGCGCAGCTGCGCCGCCCGCTCGTAGTCCTCCTCGCCGATGGCGTTGTCGAGTTCCGCCTGCAGGGTGGCTACGGTGTCGTTCTGGCGGTGTTCGTGCAGGCTGCCGTCCGGCACCTTGCCGACGTGGCGGTCGCCTCGGTGCATCTGCCCGAGCACGGGGTCGATCGTCTCGCGAAACGCACCGTAGCAGGAAGGGCAACCAAAGCGCCCAGCCTTGCGAAAACTCCGCAGGGTAAAGCCGCAGGACGGGCAGGCTTCCGCCTCTTCCGCCTCGTTGAGCTCGACCCCTGTGTTTTGGAAAAGGTTCTTCTTCAGCAGGTTCTGCAAAGAAGCGCTGCCGGGCTCGGCCACGCCCATCTTCGACGCGCAGGCCTCGCACAAGTCCACCTTGTGAATCTTGTTATTCACAATTTGGGTGAGATGGACGGTCGCATCCTTCCCGCAAGCTTCGCACTGTGTCTTGTTGGCCATGAAAAGTATCCTTTAGAAAAGTCGGCAGCAATCCCGCAAATGGTAGAACGTAGCCTTACCACCTAAACTTAAGCCGACAGCTAAGAAATGTAAAGGTGCCCTTAAGAATGCTCAATGTCGATCATTCGAGTTTTTCGGGAAACCGGGCAAATTCCCCAAAGCAGCCCTATCGCGGAGGCATAACTTGCGGCCTACTGTCGGCCGATGGCTTTGGTGAGAGCGGCGATGATCTCGTCGGGGGATTCCGTGCCGAGGCTGAAGCGGATGAGGTCTGGGTTGAGGCCGTGGCTGAGGAGCTCGCGGCGGCCTTCCTTTGTGCTGGCGAGGCGGTAGTGCGCCAGATACATGAAGGGGCAGGCCATCGTGAAATGCGTGCCAAAGCTCGGCCCTTTAGCCATCGGCAGGCGGTCGTAAACCTTGGCCAGCGGCAGGTCGAACTCGACCGAAAACACCGCGCCCGCCGCCTGATCGCTGCCCGCCAGCGTCGTGTAGTGCTGCGCCGAGTCGTCGCTGTAAGCCCAGTGCACGCGCCGCACTTTGGAGTGGCCTTCCAACCAGCGCACCACCTCCGGGGTCGAGGCGTTGACCCGCCCGACCAGCTCCGGCGCATCGGCCAGCTCGTAGGTCAGCCGCGCCAGATCGCGCTTGTAGAGTGGGTCGTGGTAGGCCACCGCGCGCGAGAGCAGGTCGAGCAGCATCGGCGAATCGGGGTTGATGACCAGCGCGCCCGCCATAACATCGCCTTCGCCTGCTGTATATTTGGTCAGGCTGGTGACCACGATGTCGGCAAAGGGAATGGGCGAGACGTTCCAGAAGGAGCCGAGGGTCGGGTCGGCGATCAGCAGCGCTCCGTTGGCCTGACAGAGCTGGTAAACGCGCGGCAGGTCGACCGTCTGCAAGAGCGGATTGGTCGGCGTCTCGGTGATCACCCCAGCGATCTCGCCACCGTGCGCGGCAAAGAGGCGCTCCAGCCGGTCGAGGTCGCGCAGATCGGTCACAATCTCCACTCGCTCGTCCGGCAGAGTGAACTTTCGCAGAATCTCGCCCGTATCAAGATACAGCCAGCCTAACTGCACCCAAATGCGCCGTCCCAGCGGACGCTGCACATCGCGCGCTGCCTGAAACGCCGCAAAAAACGCATTCATTCCGCTGTTGCAGACCAGCACCGAGTCGGCGCGCCCCAGTCCCAGATAGCGCGCCATCTCGTAGCGCACCTCAAAGCTGCCCCCGCTCTCGACACTCGGCTCCCGCTGCGCATCAATAGCCTCGCCCAGCGCGATCAAACGGTCTTCAGCAAAGCGCGAGCTGATCCCGTAACCGGTGTGTTGCAAAAACGCCATCCCGCGCCGCCACACCGTTTCGGTCGCCACCGTGTGGACAAAGTGGCAGCCCTGCGCCTCCGCCACCCTGGGGTCGGCCTCGGCACCGACAAAGTCGGCCAGCAGCCGCGCCCCGCGCACCGACTGCGTGAGAAAAATCTGGCGCCCGCCCAGCCCAAACTCCGACTCGCGCAGCCGCTCGGCCAGCCGTTCGACGTAGTGGTGCGAAATGAAGCGCGGGTAGCCGCTGCGCAGCGCCCGCATCACGCGCGGCTTGCGCTCCTCGTAGCCCACCACGTCCTTGAGCGTCGGCAGGCTCACGCACATCGCGTGCTCCGAGTCCGGCACACGGGCTCCCAGCGGATACTGTCGCAAGGTGGACACCCCACAGCATTAGGCGCGCTTGCCGCCAATGACAAGCGAGATTATCCGCCGCCAAACTTGCGCCCCGCGCATTTGCCGCATTTCAGGTTTTACCTCGCCACGCTTATCGTCGATTCTTCGATAGAGATCGTTTTCAGATGGCGGATACGCGAAGCAGTCAGGGCAGGGTGGAGGCGGCGGTGGACTCGGTGCAGTTTTACCCTGAGTGGCTGGAGCGTTTCTGGGTGCGGCGAATCGGCGATTTGTTCCCCGCCGAGCCGCTCGACTGGGCGGTGGCACAGATGGAAGAGCCGGTGCGGCGGCTGAGCGACCTCTTTACGCTCGACCGTCCCACCACTTATAAAGACTACGGCGACGCCGAGGCCACCCTGCTCGCTTATGGGCTGTATTTCTTTCCGCAGACCTGGGCGCGGGTGCGCTTTCCGATCAAAGAGCTGGTCGAAGTGCGCGGGTGGCGTCCGCCGATGGAAGGGGCGGTGCGCATCCTCGACCTCGGGTCGGGCATGGGCGCGGCGGGCTTCAGCGCGGCGCAGTTGCTCCAGGGCATGGGCTACAGCCAGAGCGCGCGGCTGGTCTCGATCGACCACTCGGGGGCGGCGCTCGGGTTTCAGCACGGCCTCAGCGAGCTGCTCAGCCAGCACGAGGTCAAGCTCGACATGCGCACCCGGCGCGGCGACTTCCGCAAGCGCGACGTCCTCCCAAAGCCCAAGCAGCACAGCTTCGACCTCATCCTGCTCAGCTTCTCACTCAACGAGGCCTTCACCGGCTGCCACGAGAAAAAGATCGCCGGCTGGCTGCGCAAGCTCGCGCCCCTGCTGGAGGACGACGGCATCCTGCTGATCGTCGAGCCCGCGCTGAAAATCACCGCCGAAAAGCTGGCCGCCACCCAGGAGCGCCTGCTCAAGAGCGGCTTCCACAGCTGGGGCCCCTACCTGCACAACGGGTCGGATCCGATGCTGGACGACCGCCAGTTCTGGAGTCACGAGGTGCGCGCCTGGTCGCCGCCGCCGAGCCTCGCGCGGGTCAATCGCGAGCTGTGGCGCAGCATCGAAGATCTGAAATTCAGCACCATCGCGCTCTCGAAAAAGCCGCCGCCGCCGCGCGAGCCCAACCCGCTGCAAGTGCGGCTGGTCTCGCCAGTGGCGCGGGTCAAGGGGCTGCTCAAGTGGGCGGGCATCGACAACACCGGCACGCGCCGCAACTTCGAGTTCCAGACGCGCGGCTACGACCGCAGCGAGCTGACCGCCCTCCTGCGCATCCAGCGCGGCGACCTCCTCGAATTTTCTGCCGCCGAAACCGTCGGCGACCCACCCATCTTCCGCATCACCGACCCGCGCGACCTCGAATGGCACTACGCGCCGGAGTGAACTGCGACGCTCGATAAATATGCGAATCCGAGAGCACAAATCGCATATTGTGAAGCTGAAATTCTCCAACTTATGCGATTAAGAATGCATGGCACCGAAATCAAATTGCATTAAATTACAAATCTGCCAAATGAAAAGTTGTATATTGATATTAGCTATAGCCTTGTTTATCCATACATCTTACTCCAGTGATATTGATGGCGATAATGGAATAAGCAGTGCACTCGCAGAAGCCTTGATATCCGAAGACAAGCATATTGTAGTCGTTTCTAAAATTCGGCCAATGCTATTCCTTGATTGGGTCAGTAGTGATTCTCCCCTCGTTGAGGCTGCCAAAGAGGTTAGAAAGAGGATTGAAACATCATATCAGTTTCGCGAGCTCTATATGGAGGATAACATAGGAATGAAGGATTTGCCTGACTTGTTGCCGCTATTCATGCCCAGCCCGCTCACCGATCACGAGCTATCGCTTTCTGCATCAGGTGAAGCATGGATACTGGTGGTTGAGCGAATCTCTGAAGACCATGAAGGGATCTGGTTGCTGGATGAAGAGCTTGATAATAATGAATGGCTGTTCGGAAATACCTGGATTATATGCTCGTATGCCACTGAAAAGGGAGCAAAACCAATCGCTATTCCGATAGACTGGCAAACTGAAGATGACAAGAATAGACTTCAACTTATGTATCCAATGCTACACGTTCCTGTAGACCAGTTTATGCATGAATTAGATCGCTTATATGCCGTTGCCAATATCTTTAGCGAAAGCAAGCGCAACTCCGAAGATGAGTATGTAGAATTTTATGCTAGCCTATTTCAATCCGATTTGTCGCGAAGCATCCTGAAGCATTTAATTGATCAAAAATATTAAGTTTGCGCGCGGGCGCTTGGGGGGCGATAGTCTTCACGCGGATGAAACGCTGGATCATCAAGGCCAAGCACTGGGTGGAGGACTTGACCGACCTCTTCGGGCGGCGCATTTGGCACGCCGACAAGCAGGAGGCCAAGGGTGCCGAGGGCGCGCTCTTCGCCACGCTGCGGACGCTCGCGCTTGCCTGGAAGGGCGTGTTTGCCAACAAGATACCGAATCAGGCGATGGCGCTGAGCTATGTGTCGCTGGTCTCGCTGGGGCCGCTCATCGCGATCAGTGTGATGATTTCCGGCTTTGTGCTCGATGCGGAGGAGGATTCGGAGTTTGCGGTGCGGACGCTCGATCAGGTGATCCGCTTTGTCGCGCCGCCGGCCAGCGAGTGGGCGCGCCTGCAAAGCGACGAGTCCGAGGGCAAGGCCAAGGGCAAGCAGAAGAGCGAAGATGGGGTCGTCCCGCCGGTGCTGCGCGAAACCGGGCCGATCGGCACCGAGCCGATGAGCGAACCCGCGCCGGTCGAGCAGGGCGTGTCCGAGTTCGAGACCGACCCCGCCGAGAAGAGCGACCCGGGCGACCCCGTGGCTCCGGGCGTCGCCGAGGCCAACGAGGCCGCCGATGGCACGCCGCGCTACAACCCCGAGCTGGTCGATTTTATCGAAAATCTGGTCGAAAAGTCGCGCTCGGGCACCATCGGGGTGTTTGGTGCTCTGCTTCTAGTTGTCATTGCGATACAGATGCTTACGGCGATTGAAGCCTCCTTCAATACCATCTGGGGCGTCAATCAGGGGCGCAGTTGGCCGCAGCGCATCATCCTCTATTGGACGCTCATCAGCTTGGGTGCGGTGGTCGGTTTCGCCGCGCTCTCGCTGGCCTCTACCGCCGCCATTTACCGCGCCTTCGAGACCATTCCCTTCATCGGTGCCGAGTTGACCCCGGTGGTCAAGAGCCTCGCGCCGCTCATTGCCGGGGCGCTGCTGGCGCTGCTCCTAACTGTCTTTTACGTATTCATTCCCAACACCCGCGTGCGCTTTATGCCGGCGCTGATAGGTGGCTGCGTGGTGGCGGCGCTGCTGCTCGGCAACAACTACCTCAGCTTCCTCTACGTCAGCCGCGTGGTGCGCGCGCAGAGCCTTTACGGCTCCATCGGACTCTTCATCGTGCTGCTGATCGGCCTCTTCATCTTCTGGCTGATGGTGCTGCTGGGCGGGCAGCTCACCCACGCGGTGCAAAACGCCCGGCTCCTGGCGCGCCAACACCTCTGGATGGGCAGCAGCCACCTGACCCGCGCCGCCCTCTGCCTCGCCGCGCTCATCATGGCCGCCCGCCGCTTCGTCAACTGCCAGCCCGGCATCACCGCCGACGAGGTGACCCAGCAGCTCAAGGCACCCAGCAACCTCGTCAACCAGAGCCTCGAGCAGCTCACCGAGATGGGCTTCATCAATCCGGTCGAGGTCAACGAAAACGGCAGCAGCGAGACCCGCTACCGCCCGGCGCGCCCGCTCAACCGCATCACGCTGGCCGACTTCCGCGACACCTTCGACCAGCTCGGCAACAATGAGGCGCTTGAGCGCATCGAGGCCAGCGACCCCCTCATCGCCCGCTTCTTCGCCACCTACCGCGCCAACGCCGAAGCCGATTTCTTCCAGCTTCCCCTCCAAGACCTCGTCAGCGAGGAGGAGTTAAAAAGCGGCTGAAGCCGCCCCTCAGGCGGGTGGCGGGACGGAGTTGACGATGCGGGCGAGCATGCTCTCGACCGTGCGGCGCTCTTCGAGCGGGTCGGTGCTCTGGCTGCGCAGCGACAGGCGGTGGACGAGCACGGGCGTCACGACGCGGTAAATGTCCTCGGGGACGACAAAAGCGCGGCCATCGAGCAGGGCGCTGGCCTGCGCGGCGAGCTTGAGCGAGAGCGCACCACGTGGGCTGACCCCGGAGCTGAACTCGCTCTCGGTGCGGGTCGCCGAGACGATGCGCAGGATGAACTCGAGCACGCTGTCCTCGATATAAACCTCCGGCACCATGTGCTGCACTTCGAGCACCTCCTGCCGCGTGGCGACGGGGTCGGCCTCGATCTGGTCGTAGCGGATGCGGCTGGTTTGCAGGATGCGCAGCTCGTCGTCAAAGGCGGGGTAACCCATGTTCAGGCGCATCAAAAAGCGATCCATCTGGCTCTCGGGCAGCGGAAAAGTGCCCTCGTAATCGACCGGATTCTGCGTCGCAAAGACCAGAAAGGGCGGCTGCACCGCGTAGGTCTGCCCATCGACCGACACCTTGCCGCGATCCATCACCTCCAGCAGGCTCGACTGCGTCTTGGGCGTGGTGCGGTTGATCTCGTCGGCCAGCACGATGTTGGCAAAGATCGGCCCCTTCTTGAAAACAAACTCCTGCAGGCGCTCGTCGTAGATCGAGACGCCGATGATGTCGCTCGGCAGCAGGTCGCTGGTGAACTGGATGCGCCCGAAAACGCAGTCGAGCGAGCGCGCCAGCGAGTAGGCGAGCGTGGTCTTGCCCACCCCCGGCAAATCCTCGATCAGCAGATGCCCCGAGGCGGCGAGACAGATCAGCACCCGATCCACCACCTCATCCTTCCCGCGAATCACCTCCCGAATATTACCGCCGAGGCGCTGCAAAATATCCTTGGCGCGCGGCGCGGCAATCGGCTGAGAGTTGGCTTTAGACATCAGAAGGGTGGGACAGCACGTCGCAAATCAGGGGCGTGCAAGGAGACTATCCTTACAGACCGGCATTTACAAGCGTGGCTTTAGGCTTGATAGTTCAAAGGTCAAAGTTCAAAGGTCAAAGTTCAAAGGTCAAAGCAGGAAAAGTTCGACGTTCGACGTTCGATGTTCGACGGTTTTCGCAGTAATTCGCCTGCAATAGGACACCTCCGATCCTCTGCGTGAGATAAAAAAACTCACCACGCCGACCCAACCCGCCTTCACGCTCGCGCACAAAACGAGCGGCTCAGAGCACCTTCTGCCTTGTGACTTGTGACTTGTGACTTCTAACTTGTATCCATGAGTATCCAACCAGTTGAACTGAACTACCGCCATTTTGCACAGGCGGGGGGCGAGCCGCTCATCGTGCTGCATGGGCTGCTCGGCTCTTCGCGGAACTGGCTGACGGCGGGTAAGGGGCTGGCCGAGCGCTACGATGTCTATGCGGCGGACTTGCGCAATCATGGCGAGTCGCCGCACGCCGAGCGCATGGATTATCCCGCGCTGGTGGCCGACCTCGGGGCGCTGCTCGATCGGCTGGGCTGCGAGCGCGCGCACCTGATGGGGCACAGCCTGGGCGGCAAGGTCTGCATGAAGTTCGCGTGCGAGCAGCCCGCGCGGGTGCGCTCGCTCTGCGTGCTCGACATCGCGGCCAAGGCCTACCCGCCGCACTACGCCGAGGCTTTCGCGGCGATGGGGCGCGTCGATCTGGCCAGCCTGCGCGACCGCAAGGAGGCCGAGGAGGTGCTGAAATCGGCCTCCAGCAGTTGGGCCTTTCGCCAGTTTTTGCTGACCAATCTGGTGCGTGACCGTGAGCGCGGCGGCTTCCGCTGGCAGTGCAACTTCGAGGTGCGCGCCCGAACGGTCGACGGTCTGGCCGGCAATCCCCTGACCGCCACCGACCGCTACGCCGACGCAACCCTCCTACTGACCGGCGGCGAAAGCGACTTCGTCACCGCCGCCGACATCGTCCAAATGCGCCAGCACTTCCCGAACCTCCGCCACACCGAGCTACTCGGCGTCTCGCACAACCTCCACGTCGAAGACACCGAAAGCTTCCTCGCAGCCTATCTCGCCTTTCAGGTCTGAGCCTTTACTTGTCTTCTTCGTCGTCGCCGAGTTCGTCGAGGTCTTCGTTTTCTTCTGCGTCGTCGTCTTCTTCTTCGTCGTCTTCGTCCCAGCGCATGGTTTCGTCTTCCTCGATCTTCTCGCCGTCGCTTTCGTCTTCGTCGATGTCGGGGATGTCGTCGTCCAGATCATCGGCTTCGGGTTTGCTGGTGTCTTCTTCTTCGTCCAGCTCGAAGCCTTCGGGGACGTATTCGAGAATGTTGGTGATCTCGCTGAAGAAGTGCACCGCGGCGCCTTCCATGTAGTCCTGGTTCTGCTGCTCGCGGATCTCCTCTTCCAGCTCTTCGATGGTGAGCTGCGACTTGAAGTCGATCAGGTCGTTGAGCATCTTCACGCGCAGGCGGGTGATGTGGTTGACAAAGTCGGCGTAGGGGCCGGTCTCTTCGTCGAGCACATCGGGCAGGGCGAAAACCGGCTCGTCGGTCTCGGTCAGCACCTCATAGACGCGGGCGAGGCGCACCTTGCCTTTGCCGAGATCTTCGGCGATCGCGAAAGTGTAGAACGCGTGGTTGACGATGTCGTCCTGCAGGCCGTATTCGCGCAGGCTGTCGACCTGCTCAAGGATGTAGCTGATCTGGCGCGGGTCGACGATACTGAGGCCGTCGACATCCCAGCGCACGGGGTCGCTGATCTCGTCGACCCACCAGTTCATATCCTCGCCCAGCCGGACGACGCACCATTCAAGTTTAGGAGAAGCTTTTGTCATTGTCTGGAGAGGGTGTATGCGAGGATCAATCAGACTGTCAACCGCTTAGAAAAAGAATTTGCGACCTGACGAGTTGAGGGTATTAAGTAGGGGCGTCTGATCTGTTATTCGGCGCATTGCCGTAAGTCTTGATCGGCATTCCATCCGCTGCAAATTTCCCGCCGTTTTTTCCGCTTCGCACATCGCTCTCCCATGGACACCCTCTACGAAAAATTGGTTCGCCCTACGCTCTTCAAAATGGATCCCGAGGACGCCCATCGTCGCGGTGTGCGGGCGCTCTCGCTGCTGGGGTCGACCGGGCCGCTGGTGGGCGCGCTGCGCGGGTGGAATCGCTTGAAGGCGGATAAGCCGGTGCGCTGTCTGGGGCTGGAGTTTCCGAATGCGGTGGGCGTGGCGGCGGGGATGGACAAGGATGGCGAGTGTGTGCGCGGGTTTGAGGCGCTGGGTTACGGGCATGTCGAGGTCGGCACGGTGACGCCCAAGGCGCAGCCGGGGAACGACCGTCCGCGGCTGTTTCGCTACCCCGAGGCGCACGCGATCATCAACCGCATGGGCTTCAACAACGCCGGAGCCGAGGCGCTGGCCAAGCGGCTGAGCAAGAGCTGCCCCAAGGCCAAGCGCAAGGTGGTGGTGGGCGTGAATATCGGCAAGGGGCGCACTACGCCGCTCGATCGAGCGCCCGATGACTATCTGGAATGTTTTCGCACGCTGGTGCACGAGGCCGATTACTTTACGGTCAACGTGAGCAGCCCCAACACCGCGAATCTGCGGCAGCTCCAGGAGCGCGAGCACTTGGAGGCGATTCTGGGCGCGGTGCAGCAGGAGAATCTGGCGCGCGGGGAGGCCAAGGTGCCGCTTCTGGTTAAGATCGCGCCCGACCTGACCTTCCGGCAGATCGACACGCTGCTGGAGGTCGTCATGGCGGCGCAATGCGACGGGGTGATCGCGACCAATACCACAATCGCGCGCAGCGGTGCCTTTGCCAGCGTGAAAGAGGACGGCGGGCTCAGCGGGCGACCCCTCGCGCACCGCTCGACCAAGCTGATCAACTACATCTACAAGAGCACCGAAGGGCGCCTGCCCATCATCGGGGTTGGCGGCATCGAGGACGCGCACACGGCGGGCGAGAAGATCGACGCCGGTGCCTCGCTGATCCAGGTTTACACCAGCATGATCTTTCGCGGCCCCTTCATCGGGCGCACCCTCGCGCGCGCCCTGCGTGCCCGCCAGCGGCGCTGGATCTGAGCGCGATCAAGCGCATTATTACGGCCTCAGTAGATGCGCCAGTCATCGGTGGGCAGCCCTTGCTCGGCCTGCAGCTCAGCGATCACTGCGCGAAGCTGGTCGCGAAAGGCCTCGCCAATGCCCTCCTGTCGCGCCATTTAGATATAATAGGGCAGGTAGTCGCCCGAGTTCCGCGCCTGCACCGCGATGTTGTAAAACGGATCCTCGGCCTCGATGAAGTAACTGCGCTCGCCAAAGACCACGGTTAGGCCGCGATCGGTCTCGAATACTGTGAGCCGCTGGTGCATCGCCGGACTTTTGCGCGGCGCGCCTACTCAATGGAGCGGATTTGGATGGTGTCGATCACTTTTTCGCCGGCGAGCACATTGGAGACGACGATGACGGTTTCGCCGCGCTTGGCCCAGCCGGTCTGGCTGAGGCGGTCGAAGGCGTCGCGGATGGTCTGCTCGGGATCGTTGGCGTTGAAATCCAGCATGAAGGGCTCGATGCCCCAGAGCAGCAGCATCTGCTTGAACAGCAGGGGGTCGTCGGTGAAGGCAAAGACCGGGCTCTTGGCGCGCAGGGAGGAGAGCATCTGCGCCAGGTAGCCGCTGCGGGTGAAGAGGATGATGCCGGCGTCGTCCAGCTCGCGCGCGAGGTAGGCGCTGCTGCGCAGGAGCTTGCCCTTGGGGGTGCGCAGCCGCAGCTCGCGGTTGGGCTCGCCGGTGTGCTGCTGCTCCATTCGCTCGGCGATGCGCTTGAACACGCGGATGCACTCGAGCGGATATTTACCGATGGTGGTCTCGCCGGAGAGCATGATGGCGTCGGCCTGCTCGATCACGGCGGTCGAGACGTCGGACACCTCGGCGCGGGTGGGCACCGGGGCGCTGATCATCGACTCCAGCATGTGGGTGGCGACGATCACCGGGCGTCCCTCGCGGATGCAGGTCTTGACGGCGCGATGTTGCAGGATGGGCAGCTCCTCATAGGGGCACTCGATGCCGAGGTCGCCGCGCGCCACCATCAGGCCGTTCGAGGCTTTGATGATCTCGTCGAGGTTTTGGATCGCCTGCTGATCTTCGATTTTTGCGATGATGCGCGCCTTGCTGCCGTGGTCGCTCAGAAAGCGGTAAAAAATGTCGAGGTCATCGGCCTCGCGCGCGAACGACAGGGCAAAAAACTCGATCCCCATCTCGATCCCCACGCGAATATCGCCCTTGTCCTTCTCCGTCAGTGCGGGCAGCTTGACGTGCACGCCCGGCAGATTGATGTGCCGCCGACTCCCTAACTCGCCGGGAATCAGCACCTTGCAGCGCGCACGATCCTCGCGAATCTCCAGCACTTTCAGCCGCAGCAACCCGCTGTCCACCAGCACGGTGTCGCCCACCTTGATGTCGTGCAGCAGCCCCGGATAGTTCACATCGACCGAGCGATAACCCTCGACCCCGCCCTCGGGATCTTTTTCGACCGTGAAGTCAAAGATCTCGCCCTCGGTCAGTTGGATGGGGTCGCCTTCGAGCTTGCCGGTGCGGATTTCCGGCCCTTTGACATCCATCATGATGGCGATGTGCCGCCCGACCTCCTCGCAGGTCTCGCGCACCCGCCGCACGATCATCCGCGTCCACTCGTGATCCGCGTGCGCCATATTGATGCGGCAGATATCGACCCCTTCCTCGATCAGCTTCCGCAACATGGGCTTTTCCATGGTGGCCGGGCCGATGGTGAATACGATCTTGGTCTGCCGAGTGCGCTGACGAGAGAGCTTTTCCATAACTCATGCCAGTAAAGCGATCTCTGCGCCATAAGCCACGCAAAAAACGTTTTGCGCACATTTTCCCTGCGAGCTCAGCGAGTCCCCTATCGAGCCGGTGCTTTTCAACTATCGCCCAGCCGCGCGACGCAATCGTTGAAATCGAAAGAAGGCTCGTCTCTTCTTTCTTTGAAGGCCGCCAAATCCCACGCATCTTCGATCAGCGCAGCTTTGACGGCCTCGTTCACCAGCTCGGACACGGAGGTGTCGGCGGCTGCGGACTGCCTTTCGAGAGCCCAGAGCAGGTCATTTTCAAACTCGATTTGGATGCTTTTCATGCGCGAATCAACGCGAGTGCGTTAGCCAGTCAACACCGCAGGCGGACGCGGGTGGCACCCCAGCTTCCGGCGTCGCCGCCGGCGAGGCCGAAGTCGGCGATGTCAGTGCGCTTGCGGAGCTGGGCATGCACCAGCTCGCGGAGGGCGCCGGTGCCCTTGCCGTGGATGATGCGCAGGTCGTAGATGCCCTTTTCGCGGCAGAGGT
>CAYQTM010000013.1:0-13481 GCA_964420355.1 uncultured Opitutales bacterium | reverse complement strand
ACCACCCAGATCGGCGACCCCTCGGGGCGCTCCGAGACGCGCCCGATGCTGACCGAGGATGAGATCGCCTCGAATGCCGAAACCTACCTCGATCAAGCTTTCAAAATTCTCAACGAGGACAAGACCACCGTGCGCTACAATAGCGAGTGGTTCGGCGAGATGGGGTTTGTCGACTGCCTCAAGCTGGCGCGCAAGATGACGGTGGCGCGGATGCTCGAGCGCGACGACTTCGACAAGCGCTACAAGTCGAACACGCCGATCAGCATTGTCGAATTCCTCTACCCGCTGGTGCAGGGGCAGGACTCGGTGGAGCTGCGCGCGGATGTCGAGCTGGGCGGCTCAGATCAGCTCTTTAACATGCTGGTGGGACGCCACTTGCAGAAGGAGGCCGGACAGCCCGAGCAGGTGGTCATCACCATGCCGCTGCTGGTCGGGCTGGACGGACAGAAAAAGATGTCGAAGAGCGCCGACAATTACATCGCCTTTAACGATAGCCCCAAGGAGATGTTTGGCAAGATCATGTCGATCTCGGACACCGCGATGTGGCCGTATTACGAGCTGCTGCTGGAGATGGAGCCCGCGCAGGTCGAACGCTGGAAGGGTGAGCACCCAATGGCCGCCAAGAAGAATCTCGCCACATCGCTGGTCAGCCAGTTTTACTCGATGGCGGTGGCGCGGCGCGAGCTGGAGGCTTTTGAGAGCGTGTTCTCAAAAGGCAGCCTGCCGGAGGACATGCCGGAGTTCCGCTGGGCGGAGCACTTCCCGGGGGCGAGCGAGGCGGCGCTGGTCGACGTGCTGGAGAAAACCGGGCAGTTCGGCAGCAAGGGCGAAGTGCGGCGGCTGATCAAGCAGGGCGGCATCCGCATCGACGGCGAGCGCGTGGAAAACCCGGCGATCAAGGTGCGTCGCCCCGAGCCCGCCCACCCCGAGTGGGTGGTGCAGGCCGGCAAGCGCCGCTTTGTCAAAGTGATCGACCAATAGCGGCCGCCCGGTGCAGCGCGGTTTTGGCCGCTGAAAAAACTTGTCAGCCTTGGAGGAATCGGGCTGAATAGCGGTGTGAAAGTCACTGTTTTTGTTGATCCCAAGCCCAGCGTGCTCGATCCGCAGGGTGCCGCCGTTGAACACGCCATGCACAGCCTCGGGGCGCAGGACGCCAGCGGCGTGCGGGTCGGCAAGACCATCACCTTCCAGACCGCCGAAGCGGATAGCCCGGCGTTCCGCCAGCGCCTCGACAAGCTCTGCGCCGACCTCCTCAGCAACCCGGTCATCGAGGACTATCGCTACGAGCTGGCTGAATAGCCAGCCCGCAAACCCGCCTTGACTGTCGAGGGCGAAATCGTTTGGGTGGCTTGAGAACGCCGCTCGGATGATTAGGGTTGGTTATGGATACGAATGGCAGCGATAAGAAACGTGTTTTGATTGGCGGTATTTCGGGCGGGATGGGGAGCATCTTGGCGAAGCGTCTGGCCGCGTGCGGCTGGAGTGTCGCGGGTTATGCGCGCAATGCGGATAAGTTGCGCAAGCTGAAGGCCGAGGTCGAGGGCACCCATACTTTTACTGCTGATGCCCGCGACAGCGAGGCGGTCAACGAGGTCTTTGAGGCGGCGATCGAGCGGCTGGGCGGGCTGGATGGCTATGTCCACTGCATCGGCTCGATTTTGCTGAAGCCCGCCCATCTGCTGAAAGATGAGGAATGGCACGAGACGGTGAACCTCAACCTGAACACCGCTTTTTATGGGCTGCGCGCGGCGGTGACCCACATGCAGCGCAACGGCGGCGGCTCGATTGTGATGATGAGCACGGTGGCAGCGCGCACGGGCATTCCCTCACACGAGGCCATCGCGGCGGCCAAGTCGGGCTTGCATGGGCTGATGCGCTCTGCGGCCGCGACCTACGCCAACCGCAACATCCGGGTCAATCTGGTGGCACCGGGGCTGACCGAGACGCCGCTTTCCAAACCGGTCATCAACACCGAGCAGGCGCGCGAGTTTTCGGAAAAAATGCACCCGCTCGGGCGGATCGCCCAGCCCGAGGAGGTCGTCGCGACGATTGCACACCTGCTCGCGCCCGAAAGCAGCTTCATTACGGGTCAGATTTACTCGGTTGATGGCGGCCTGTCCACTCTGCACCAGCGCACGCGCGGGTAGCGCAGGCCGGTCGGTCAGTCTTCGATCTTGATGTCCTTGTTGCGCGAGGTGGGCTGGCCGGCGCGCAGCCAGGCGTGGATGAAGCCTTCGAGGTCGCCGTCCATGATGCTCTGGATGTTGCCGTTTTTTACGCCGGTGCGCAGGTCGGTGACGAGCTGGTAGGGCTGAAAGACGTAGCTGCGAATTTGGTTACCCCAGGCAATCTCACCTTTCTCGCCGTAAAAACGATCCATCTCCGCGCGCTTTTCGTCCTCCATCTTCTCGTAGATGCGCGACTTGAGCATACGCATGGCGGTGGCTTTGTTTTTGTGCTGCGAGCGCTCGGCCTGACATGCGGCGACGATGCCGGTCGGGATGTGGGTCCGGCCCCCCGCCGAATCGGTCTTGTTGACGTGCTGGCCTCCCTTACCGCTGGAGCGATAGGTATCAATCCGCAGATCGGCTTCCTTGATGTCGACGTCGATGTCTTCATCCACCTCGGCGATCACATCCACTGAGCAAAAACTGGTGTGGCGGCGCTTGTTGGCGTCGAAGGGGCTGATCCGCACGAGGCGGTGCACCCCGCGCTCGGCCTTGGCGTACCCGTAGGCGTTCGGCCCCTCGATCCGCAGCGTCGCGCGGCTGATCCCCGCTTCTTCGCCGGGCACCAGATCCTCGATCTCGACCGCAAAACCGTTGCGCTCGCCCCAGCGCGAATACATGCGCAGCAGCATATCCGCCCAGTCGCAGGACTCCGTGCCGCCGGCACCGGCGTGGACGCTGAGGATGGCGTTGTTGGCATCGAGCTTGCCGCTGAGAAAGCTGGCGATCTCGAGCTTGTCCAGCTCCAGTTGCAGGGGCTCGGCGAGGCGCGACACCTCGGCCTCGTATTCCTCCGCCTCGTCGCCCTCGCTCTCTTCGATGAGTTCGAGCATGGCGCGGAGGTCGTCGAGCTTCTTGCTGAAAGCCTTCATCGCGGCGATCGAGCGCTTGAGCTGATTGATCTCGCCGACCAGCTTTTGCGCAGCCTCGGGATCATCCCAGAAACCCGGCTCCGCCATCTTCGCCTCCATTTCGGCGATCTTTACCTGCTTGCCTTCGACGTCAAAGATACCTCCAAAGCTGCCCGGCACGCTTGAGTATCTCTTCAATCTGCGAACGAATATCTGCCTCTATCATAGTAAAAACCTTCACAATACGGTGAATCGCCGCCACCGCAAAGCTTTTCCGCACGGGGTTCCGCCTAACGTTTAATAGATGCGGTCGAAGCCGCAGTATCGGACGAGCGGCTCGGGGATTTGGATCGAGCCGTCGGGCTGTAGGCCGTGCTCGAGGACGGCGGCCCAGACGCGCGGGGTGGCGAGGGCGGAGCCGTTCAGAAAGTAGGGGTGCTGAGGCTTGCCGCCGCTGTCGCGGAAGCGGATGTTGCCTCGGCGCGCCTGAAAATCGGTGAAAATGCCGACCGAGGAGACCTCGAGCCAGCGGTCGACGCCCGGCGCGTAAACCTCGAGGTCGTAAACGCGGGCGGCGGAGAAGGGGATGTCGCCGGTGCAGAGGTCGAGCACGCGGTAGGGCAAGCCGAGCGCCTGGAGCGCCTTTTCCGCCTGACCGACTAACAGCTTGAACTCGTCCTCGACCGTTTCGGGGCGGCAGATGGCGACCATTTCGAGCTTGTGAAACTCGTGCAGGCGCTGCATCCCGCGCGTGTCCTTGCCGGCGGCTCCCGACTCGCGGCGGAAGCAGGCGGTGTGGGTCATGTAGCGGCGCGGGAGGCTCTCGCCGTCGAGAATTTCGTCGCGGTGCAGGGCAGTCAGCGGCACCTCGCCGGTGGGGATCGCCCAGAGGTCATCACGCTCGATTGCATAGGCATCATCGGCAGCCTTGGGCAAGTGGCCGGTGCCGGTAAAGCTCTCGGTGGTGACGAAATGCGGCACCACCATCTCGGTAAAATGCTCAGCGTTGAGGTCGCGCGCGAAGTCGATCAGCGCCCGGAGCAGGCGCGCTCCCCTACCCTTCTGAATGGCAAACATGGCACCGGAAATCTTTGCGCCGCGCTCCATGTCGAGGATGTCCTTCTCCGCACCGATCTCCCAGTGCGGCTTCCAGTCGCGCCCCTCGTAGTCGGCGGGGTCGTAGCCGACCGTCCGCAAGGTGACGTTCGCCGCCCCGTCGTGGCCAACGGGCGCGCCGGGCTGGGGCAGGTTGGGCACGGTCAGCAGCAGCGCCCGCGCGCGGGACTCGGCCTCGGCGAGCGCCTCTTCGGCGGCCTGCAGGTCGGCCTTGCGCGCCGCTGCCTCCTGCTTGGCCTGCTCGGCCTCCTCACGTTTGCCCTCGCGCATCAGCGCGCCGATCTGCTTGGCGGCGGTGTTGCTGTCGGCGCGACGCTGGTCGCACTCGGCAATCGCCCGCCGCGGCGCCTCCAGTGCTTCGCGCACCTCGGCCAGCCGCTCGCGCGGAAATTTCTTCCGCTCCAGCAGGTCGGCGGTTGCCTCAAACTCCTCGGTTATGCGCTTGGAATCGATCATCGCGTGTCCTGAACAGTCGTTATTTGCGCGGGAGCAGAATTTCCTTGGCCGACTTGCCCTGCTGAATCATCGGCAGAACGTGCTCGGTGTAGGGCACAATAACGTCGAGCAAGTAAGGCCCGTCGTGCGCCAGCATCTCCTGAATCGCCTCGCGCAGCTCTTCCTTGCGGACGACGCGACGCGCCTTGACCCCAAAGCCCTCGCAAACCTTCACGAAGTCGGGATAAATGCCCTCAAGGTTCTCGGGGCTGCCGATGTTGTCGGGGTGCGAGAGCACGGTCTGGCCGCGAACGCTCTCGTAGAGCAAGTCTTCCCACTGCACGACCATGCCGAGGTGCTGGTTGTTGAGCAGCAGGCACTTGGCCGCCACGCCCTCGACCTTGGCGGTCGCCAGCTCCTGGACGTTCATCAGGAAGGAGCCGTCGCCGTCGATGTCGATGACCTCGCGGTCGGGGCAGGCGATCTTCGCGCCGACCGCCGCCGGGTAGCCGAAGCCCATCGTGCCGAGGCCGAGCGAGGAAATGTAGCGGCGCGGCTCGCTGAACTTATAGTGCTGGGCGGCCCACATCTGGTGCTGGCCGACGCCGGTGGTGATGATGGCCTCGCCCTTGGTCTCCTCGTAGAGGGTCGCGATGGCCTCCTGCGGCATGATGTAGCGGCTGTCCTCGAAGTCGAAGGGATACTGCTGCTTCCAGCCATCGAGCCGCGCATACCAGTCGGCAAAGTCGGGCGCGGTGAAGCTCTCCTCGGCGGTCAGCTCGGTCAGGCGCCCTAGCGCGTATTTGATGTCCGAGAAAATCGGGTAGTGCGAGCGCTTGTTTTTGTGGTGCTCACTGCGGTCGATGTCGAAGTGGACGATTTTGGCCTCGGGCGCGAACTTTTCGACCTTGCCGGTGATGCGGTCGTCGAAGCGCGCGCCGGCGCAGATGAGCAGGTCGCTCTCGCAGACCGCCCAGTTGCCGGCCACCGTGCCGTGCATACCAAACCAGTAGAGCGACTGGCGGTCGTCCTCGGGGAAGGCACCGATGCCCATCAGGGTCGAGGCCACCGGCAGGTTGGCCGCCCGCGCAAAGGCGCGCAGCTCTTTGACCGCATCGCCGGAGATGATGCCGCCGCCGATGTAGAGCACCGGGCGCTCGGCCTCCTCGATGAGCTTGAGCACCTCGCGCAGCTCGAAGTCGCTGGCCTGCGGGGTCTCGCGGCGGTAGCCCGGCAGCTTGATCTCGGTCGGCCACTGGGGGCGGAAGATCTTCTGCTGGACGTCCTTGGGGATGTCGATGACGACGGGTCCGGGGCGTCCGGTAGTGGCGATGTGGAAGGCCTCGTTGACCACGCGCGGGAGATCTTCGGCCTCCAGGACGAGGTAGCTGTGCTTGACGATCGGCAGGGTCATGCCAAAAAAGTCGGTCTCCTGAAAGGCGCTCTTGCCGATGAACTGCTGATAGACCTGCCCGGTGATCGCGACCAGCGGGGTGCTGTCCATAAAGGCGTCGGCGATGCAGGTGACGAGGTTGGTCGCGCCGGGGCCGCTGGTCGCCATGCAGACGCCGGCCTTGCCCGTCGCCCGCGCATAGCCGTGCGCCATAAAGCCGCCGCCCTGCTCAAAGCGCGGCAAAACCGTCCGCAAATCCTTCTCGCGCTTGACGAGCGCCTGGTGCAGCTCCATCGAGGCGCCGCCCGGATAAGCGAATACGACCTCGACCCCCTCCCGGATGAGCGCCTCGACAAGGATGTCGGCACCCTTCATTTCTGGCTCCAGATTAGGCTGAGCCGGGAAGTCCGCGATGGTGGTAGATGTGGCAGTTTGAGTGGCCATGATGGTTCTAGGTTAGGTGGAAGACGGTGAGAAAGGAAGGAAATTCAAAAGGCAGAATTCAGAATGAGTTCAAAGTTCAAAGTTCAAAGGTCAAAGGTCAAAGTTCTGAGCAACTGCATTGTGGTGGCTGTAGATTTCGGAAATTCTCATGCTGGGAACTGATAACTGATAGCTCGGAACTAATTTTTCTGCCTTCAGAATTCTGACTTCTGACTTTCAAAGCAGTGCGCCGCGCTGCTTGGCGGCAACGCGGTTCGGGGTTGAAAAAGTTCAAGGATTCCCGGCCGCTTGCCTCAGGCAACGGATACGACAACTACACTGACGACGACCGGCAGCAGTCCGCGCCGGAGTGGGGCGGATGAGTTGCTGTGATGTGCGGGCGTCGTCATGCCGGGTTATTTTTTAAAGAGTCGCAGGGTAGAGGGGAAAATTAAACGCGGTGGTTCTTGGCATCCTTGAGGAGGATCAGGAACATGGTGCTCGCAAAGAAGAAAACACCCGTCAGCGGAATCGCGGTGAAGGCTGCGCCTGCCCAGACCTTCCAGGGCGTCTCAGCAAAGACAAAGGGGCGCAGCATATAAGTCATGAAGGCGAAAAACGCCCCGGAGCCCACCACAGCCACCGCCATCACGAGCGGTGTAAACTTGGATTCCTGCTGTTCCTCTTCTGCCATTATGTCTGCCAGCCTGCCCTAAAATCTCCCAATGTCAAAGCGTTTTTCCAAAAAAAGCCCCGCAAAATCACTCATCCATCACGATCGCATACACCACCACTCCATTCTCAACGCGCAGGAGGTAAGTATGCTGCCCATCATTATATAGAGGGAACGAGCGTTCCTCGATGTCGCTCGCTTGTCGTAAATCATCCAATCGCTGACCGACCAAGGACTCTGGATCTGTAATAACATCTGGAGCCTCTCGCAAAACCGTGACCTCCGTTTTCGCCGTATAGACCTCTTTCACCTCGGCGGTCAGGAAAACCAGTACCTACATCGAGAGCAGGAGCAAAAAGCTTCCCCAGATGGGGATCAAGTGAATCTTCTTCATCTTATTATAATGATGCGGCACCTGATTGCTCATGGCATTGGCGGCGCGGCTGGATCTGGCTGCTCGCCTGGATCTGGCTCCGGGTATGGCATTGGCTGCTCGTCCCCATAATCGGGTGAATCAGCTATGTCCGGCACAACAGGAAGCGGAGGAGAGGTTACAATGCCTGAAGGGGGTGGCAAATAGACGGGTGGCTCAGGGATGGGTTCGTGGAGCCAGCGGCGATCCTGGAAGTCGTAGAATTGGGGCTCGTGGCTGTGGAGCTTGACCCAATACCAGCGATTCATATCGAAACCGTAGAAATAAGGGAAGATGTCGCGGCTCGTCCACGTCCAGCCGAAGTCCATCATGTAGAGGAAGATACCGCCGCTGTCGTCCGCCTCGGTGTAGATCCACTCCAACTGGGCTTGATAGACCCAGGGCAGGTCGTGGTCATAATACAGCCCCAGCCACGGCGAGAAATGCCAGTCCGCGGTGATCGGTTGGGCATCCGAGAAGTCGGTGGCGGGCGGGACACCCTTGATCTGAGCCGTGGCCGGCACCGCAAGGAGAGTCAGCCCCAGAACGAGCCACGCGAGAGAGCGCATAGGAGAGGAGCACATGCGTTCCTTAATGCCGAGGCGTTTGCTTGGAGTCAAGCCCGCCTTCGCTGCCGAGAAATTCGTCGAGGACTCGGATTAAGTGTGGCGGGGTGATGCCGTAGAGGGTTACATCATCCTATAACCCTCCTTTTTTGGCCGTATTGATTCCAGATCCTGCCGTTGGTGCGGCGCACTGCTCTGCTTTGCCTGGTTTTTTAGAAAGGCTTGCCTGATTATGGCCGATACTTTGGACAGTCGATATGATTTTCGCGGGCGAGTGGAGCCGGGCGACAAGGTTTCTTCCTGGGATATTTACGATACCTGCGTGGCGCGGACGGTGCCGGGCTATGCGGTGCGGAATGAGCTGGCGCGGCGGTTGCCGCAGTGGCCGGACTTGTTCGATGCGCGGAATGAGGCGGCGCGGCTGGCTTATGAGCGCGAGGAGTATCCTCGGTTGGATGAGATTTATGCGATTCTCAGCGAGTTGGCACCCGAGATCGATGCCGAGGCGGTGATGGCCGAGGAGCTGAAGATCGAGCGCGAGGTGACCTTCCCGATTCGGGCGGCGCAGGAGCGGATTGCGCGGGATCGGGCGGCGGGCTGGCGGATCGCTTTTGTGTCGGATATGTATCTGCCTTACGACTTCATGCGGGGTTACATGGAGGAGTTCGGCTTCCTTGAGGAGGGCGACATTTTTATCGTCTCGTCGGACATTCGTCTCTCGAAGCGCAAGGGCACGCTCTTTCCGCACCTCAAGGAAGAGCTGTTTTCGCTCAGAACGGTGCACCACGGGGACGACCCGATGACGGATGTCGAGGCAGCGCAGAAAGCCTGCGTCGATTACGAGCAGATCCTGTGGGCGGAGTGGTCGCCCTACGAGGAGCAGTGGAAGCGGCTCGGGCAGGACGAGCTGGCGCAGACCATCCGCGAGCAGCGCCTGCGCAAGGGCAGCGAGCATCCGATGTGGCAGGTGGGCTACAACATGGCGGGCGCGATCGGGCGGCAGTTCACGCGCTGGATCGGCAGCGAGATCGAGCCGGGGACGCCGGTGCTCTTCGCCACCCGCGAGGGCTACCTCCTACAGCAGCTCGCGCCCGAGGGCATGGAGGCGCACTATCTGCCCCTCTCGCGCAACAGCATTTTCAACTGCAAGTGTCTGCCGGACGACCCGAAATTTCGCCAATGGCTCTGCAGCGGCCCCGAGCAGAACGTGCGCGGGATGCTCTCACTGCTCGGCTGGGAGCCGCAGCCCTGGCGCGCCAAGCTGGAGGCCTGTGGGCTGGATGACTTCGAGAAATGGCTCTATGACGGCGATCTGGATGCGCTCTTTGACCGCTTTTTTGCCGACCCCGAGGTGGTCGAGGCGCTGCGCGAGACGCAGGGGGAGAATTTGCGGCAGTTTCAGCAGTTTTGGGAAAAGCGCGGGCTGCCGACCAGCGGCAAGGTGGCGCTGGCTGACATCGGCTGGAAGGGCACCTCGCAACGCAAGTTGGAGCAGGTCTTGCAGACGCTCGGCTGGGAGGTCGAGATGACGGGGTATTACGTCAACAGCAATAGCAAGGATGTACGCACCCGCAGTTGGTTCGACCTGAGCAGCAGCTTCATCCTCCGCTACAAAGTCATTCTCGAAAACCTCTTTGCGGGGTCGCATGGCGAGGTGCGTTGCTATCGCGATGGCGAGCCGGTTTTCCACCGGGCGCTCTCGGTGCACCCCGAGGACTTTGCGCCCTACGAGGCCGGCGCGCTGGCCTTTCCGGAGGTCGAAATTCCGCACGCAAGCATCGAAGCCTACATCCGGGCGATGGTGCGCTGGCCGACGCCCGAGCTGGCGCGCGCCTACCGTAGCTTCCGCTTCAACAGCAGCAGCGTCGCCGGGCACTCGCTCATTCCCTATGAGCCGCCGCTGCGTTTGCGACGCCCGATGCCGTGGATAGAAGGGTATTTGGCCTTAAATACTCCTAAATTACTTTTTCTGAGTGACGTTTACTTCCACGGCACGCATATTTGGCAACGCGCCGCACCACGCTTGCGAAAACTCAAGGCCAAGTTCCTTTCCTAACCCACACCCAACACCCTCGCAAAGGGCGAACACGAATGATCGCCTCCTTTGATATTTTTGATACCTGCCTGGCAAGGCGGCTGGGCTTCCCGGCCAACTTCTTTTACTTCTTCGCTCGCAAGGCGCTGCTGGCGATGGGTCGCGAGCCGACACCCGAGATGCAGGTCGAGTTTGTCAGCGCGCGGATGCAGGCCTCGCACCGGGCGCTGGAGCGCTCGGGCAAACGCGAGATCACGCTGCCGGAGATCTACGCGCAGTTCGCCGAGATGGAGCCAACCTTCGATGCCGCGCTCTGCGAAAAGATGGAGCGCGAGCTGGAGGCCGAAGGCCTTTTCGCCATCGACTCGACCGCGCAACTGATCGAGGCGCACCGCGAGGCCGACGACCGCATCATCTACATTTCCGACACCTATTTTGACCGCGACTTCGTCGAGGCGCGGCTGCGCGAGCACGACCTCTTTCGCGATGGCGACCGCATCTTCATCTCTTCGGAGCTGAACGCGACCAAGCTTGACGGCTCGCTCTTCAGCCGGGTGCTGGAAGCGCTGGAAGTGCCGCCGCAGGACATCCTGCACCACGGCGACCACTATAAGTCGGACTTCATCATACCGCAGCGCTACGGTTTGCGGGCGCGGCACCTCTCGCCCTCGCTGCCGACGGCGCTGGAGGAGGAAATCAATGCCGATTCCGACCCCATCCGCAGTGCGCCGATGATCGCCGGGGCGATGCGCGCCTACCGCCTGGCCGCCGCCAACGGCACGGGCGAGGCCGACATCGACGAGCTGGTCTCGCAGTTCCTCGGCCCCTACCTCGTGCTCTTCGCCCGCTGGTGCCGCAGTCAGGCCGAGGAAATGGGGCTGGAGAAGCTCTTCTTTCTGGCGCGCGACTGCTATCTGCTCAACGAGGTCTATCAGGTTTTGCAGGAAAAGGAAGGCGGCACGCCGGCGCAATACCTGCGGCTCTCGCGGCAGGGGCTGCAACTACCCAGCATCCAGCGGATCGAGGATTGCTTTGTCTGGTTGAAACCCTCCGCACCCCGTCCCTCCCTCCGGCAGCCGCTCGATAAGCTGGAGCTGACGCTTGAGGACATCAAGGCCGCCGGAGATCGCTTCCCGGTGGATTGGACACTCGAAACCGAGCTCACCTCAGCCGAGCATTGGTGCACACTCGAAGCATGCCTCACCCACGAGGCGGTCAGCGCCAAGGTGCTCGCCAAGGCCAGCGAGCGGCGCGAAGCCATGCTGACCTACCTGCGCGGCATGGGTATCTTCGACGAGCGACCTTTTGCGGTGGTCGACACCGGCTGGGCGCTCAACTGCCAGAAGGCGCTCTATAAAGTGCTGCGTGAAGAGGGGCACAACTCGTTCAAGGGCGGGCTTTACCTCGGCTTGCAGTTCCAGCGGCGGCTCTCCGGCGAGACCGGTTACGCCAAGGCGCTCTTTTACGAATCCCCGCCGGGACAGGGCAAGCGCAGCGACAAGCGCTACCTGTTCTCCATCTATTTGACGATTCTGGAGGAGATCATCGGGCTGGCACCGCACGGCTCGGTGCACCACTACGAGATGGGCGGCGAGGGAGCCGAGCCGGTTTCGCTCTCCCGGCCTTCGGCGGGGCATGTCGAGTTTGTCGAAAAACTGCGGCGCTCGGTGCGGCGCTTTGCCGAGACGCACATGGAGTGCTTTCACGGGATCGACAATGAGACGGAAACACGGCTCATTATCGGCAAACTGGCGCATTATCTGTTTGTCCGCCCCAGCCCGGCGATGGCGCGTGCCTGCCAGACGCTCAAGATTGCGCCCGATCAGAATAACGCGATTGAAAACAGGCTGGTCGTGCCCTACACCCTGCGCTCGGCCTTCAGCGAGAGATTGCTAAACAAGCCGCGCGGCACACCCTGGCCAGAGGCTGACTTCGCGGCCACCACCGGAGCGGCGCGGCGCTTCCTCACGACCGCTAAACTTGCCAAACGAAGCTGGCGCAGCTTCAAGGACACCGCCAACGCCGCCCTGCGCGGCCAGCAGATCAAGGATCTTGAGCCGGAGGATTTTCATCGCCAGCTTTAGCCGCGCCCGATTGCGCCGTTTATGAACGAAATGAAAGTTGCCTACATCACCGGTTATGATTCCAGCTCGCGGGCGCACTGGTCGGGCTCCGGTTATTATATCCGCAAATCGCTGGAGGATGCCGGACTGGATCTGGTGCCGAAGTCCTTCGAGTGCTCGCGGCTGGAGGAGAAGTTTCTTGATTTTCGCAACCGGCTCTTTCACCGGCTCGACAAGCAGGGCTACATGAGCTACCACGACCCCATGCGGGTGCGGCTGATCAGCCGAAAAGTCGACCGCTGGCTCAAGCAGCAGAAGGATATCGACCTTGTGTTCAGCCCCGGCACCCTGCAGATCGCCTACTGCAAGACGCCCCTGCCGATGGCGAGCTGGTCCGACGCCACCTTCCACAGCCTCTGCTCCACCTACCCCGCTTACGCCGACCTCTCGGGTCGCGGGCAGCGCCACGGCGACGCCATCGAGGCCGCCTACCTCAAGCGCTGCGCCATCGCGTTTTATGCCTCGGACTGGGCGGCGGGCGACGCCATTCACCATTATGGTGCCGAGCCGGAGCAGGTGCAGGTGGTGCCGCTGGGAGCCAATTTCGAGCAGGTGCCCAGCTTTGAGGCGCTGGAAACCCGCTTTGAATACCGCTACCACGAGCGCGAGTTCCTCTTCGTCGGGGTCGACTGGAAACGCAAGGGCGGCGACTTCGTTTTTAAGACGCTCCAGCACCTGCGCCAGGCCGACTACGACGTGCACCTGCGGGTGATTGGCGTGCAGCCGCCGCCCGAGGTGGCCGCCGTGCCCTGGGTGCACTGCGAGGGCTTTGTCAACAAGGACAGCGAGGAAGGCCGCGCCTTTCTCAGCGAGTGTTTTGCCACCGCCTTTGCCCTCTTTGTGCCCTCGGAAGCCGAGTGCTACGGGCTGGTTTACGCCGAGGCCTCGGCACACGCCTGCCCCTCGGTGGCGCGGCGCGTGGGCGGCGTGCCCACGGTGGTGAACGACGACGGCAACGGCCTCCTCATCAACCCCGGCGAGACCCCGCAAGCCTGTGCCGCCCGCCTCATCGAGCTGCTCGACGACTCCCAGCGCGACTACCGTATGTGCCGCAACGCCCGCCGCGCCTACGAGAAAAAGCTCAACTGGCAGACCGCCGGCCAGACCGTCGCCCAACACCTCGGGCGCATCCGCGACGCACGAGCCTGAACGGCACCGATCCGATGCGAGGGCACTCCCCGATGCATCTTTGTCTTAATGGGTCGCATTTGAGCCGTTTTTTTGTT
>CAYQTM010000012.1:5667-13659 GCA_964420355.1 uncultured Opitutales bacterium | reverse complement strand
CCAAGATTACGAAGGAGGTCTTTGATGTCGCCAAGAGTCTGAAGGTGGTCGGGCGCGCCGGCGTGGGTGTCGACAATATCGACGTCGATTATGCCACCGAGCGCGGCGTGGTGGTGATGAATACGCCGGGTGGCAACACCAATGCCACTGCCGAGCTCACCTTTACGCACATGCTCTGCGGCACCCGCCCGATCGCTCAAGCCAATGCCGGGATGAGCGCGGGACGCTGGGATCGCAAGGCCTACGTCGGCAGCGAGCTGGCGGGCAAGACGCTGGCGATTCTCGGGCTGGGGCGCATTGGTCGCGAGGTCGCGCGCCGGGCGCAGGTCAGCAAGATGCGGGTGATCGCCTACGACCCCTTTATCACCGAGGAGCGGGCGCGGGCGTTGGAGATCGAGAATGTGACCTTGCAGGAGGCTTTTGAGCGCGCCGATTACATCACGGTGCACATGCCGCTGACCGAGAAGACGAAATACATGATGGACGAGGCCGCCTTCGCCAGCATGAAGGACGGGGTACGCGTGTTCAACTGCGCGCGCGGCGGCATCATCAAGGAGTCGGCGCTGATCGAGGCGGTGAAGAGCGGCAAGGTGGCCGCCGCCGGGCTGGACGTTTACGAGAGCGAGCCGCTGGCCGAGGACTCGGAGCTGCGCAAGCTGCCTAACGTCGTTTTAACCCCGCACTTGGGTGCCTCGACCGAAGAGGCACAGGAGAGCGTGGGCATCGAAATCGCCGAAGTTGTGACGGATTTTCTCAATCAGGGCAACATTCAGAATGCGGTCAACGCGCCGACGATCGATGCCAAGACGCTCGAAAAGCTCAAGCCCTACCTCGTGCTTGGGCAGAAGCTCGGCAGCATCATCCAGCAGCTTACGCCGGATTCGATCGACGTGCTGCGCATCACTTACTGGGGCGAGATCGTCGACCTCGACGCCAAGCCGCTGAACCGCGCCATACAGAAGGGCTACATGCGGCGGATCGCCGGGGATGCGGTCAACGATATCAATGCGGCGGCGCGGATCAAGGCGCTGGGGATCGATGGCGAGATCACCAAGAGCACCAGCGGAGCCGATTATAACGAGCTGATTAAAATCGAAGCGCTGGCGGGCGGTCAAGTGGTGGCCTCGGTGGCCGGCACGCTGATCGGCAAGGCGGGCAACCCGCGCATTGTGCATCTGAATGGGCGCGACCTCGAAATGGCGCCGCAGGGCACCCTGCTGGTGATGGAAAACCGCGACCAGCCGGGGACGGTCGGCAAGCTGGGCACCCTGCTCGGCGAAGACGGGGTCAACATCGCGAACCTCTCGCTCGCCCGCTCGGCCAAGACCGGCAACGCGCTTGCGGTTTACGAGCTGGACAGCACTCCGAGTCAAGAGACCCTGCAGAAGATTCTCGACCTCGACCCCGTCGTCCAGGCTCGACTCGTGATCGTCGACTGAAGCGAATTGCATAATGGCGGACACGGTTTTCGAGCGGATGCGGGCACGGCTGAAGATCCTTGGGATCAAGCCGAGTCCGCACCTGCTCGTGGCCAATTTAGCGCGGCAGGAGCTGCGGCACTTGGATGGCGCGCGCGAGCGGGTGTATCGGATGTCGAGTTCGGCGCGCCCGCCCTCCTGCGTGGCGGATTCGCTGGGGACGCCGACCGGCCTGCACGCGATCGCGGATAAGATCGGGGCGGGCGAACCGGAGGGCACGGTGTTTCGCGGGCGGGTGCCGGTGGCGCGTCACTGGCGCGACCTGCCCCCAGCCGAGCAACAGCGCAACTGCATCACCTCGCGCATCCTCCGCCTGCGCGGCCTGGAGCCGGGACACAACGCGGGCGAGGGTCGCGACTCCTACGCCCGCTACATTTATATCCACGGCACCAACCACGAAGAGCGCCTCGGCCAGCCCTTTTCCGGCGGCTGTCTGGAGCTGTCCAACGCCGACGTGCGCGAGCTATTCGAGGCCGTCCCCGAAGGCAGCCTGCTCTGGATTATCGAAGATTGAGAGTCGCGCAGGCTACTCCATCGCGCTTTCTTCGCTGGGGGTGTGCTGGCGGAGGAATTTTTGCATGGCGCTGGCCATGGCTTTGGGGTTTTCCATGTGGGCGGCGTGGCCGGCCTCGGGGATGATGGCTTCGACGGAGAGGGGGATGCGGAAGAAGATGTCTTGGGCGACCTTGATGAAGCGTTCGTCGTCCTCGCCGACTGCGATGAGGATGGGTTGGCGGATGTTGGGCAGGCGATCCCAGATGGGGGTCATCTGGCCGGTGCCATAGCCTCGGAGTGCGGCTGCCCAGCCTTGGGGATTGGCCGAGAGGCGCCGCTCGGTCATGGCTTGGCGGTAGTGCTCGGCGATGCGCGCCTGGGTGGCGATGGGGGGGAGGCGCTGCCAGTATTTGATGAAGGCCTCGGTGCCCTTGCTTTCGACCATTTGCGCGAGCTCTTCGTCGGTCTCGCGACGCTTGGCGCGGCGGGGTTCCTCGCGGATTCCGGGGGAGGCACCGACCAGCATCACGCGGGAGAAGTAGCGCGGCAGCCGGCAGGTCAGGGTCAGCCCGAGGCGCGACCCCATCGAATATCCCAGCAGAAGCGCGGGTTGCTCGGGGTTGAATAGCTGCTCGACCATCTGTTCGAGCCGCGCCACGACCTTCGGCCAGGCAAACTGCTGGCTGTCGGCGGGGTCGCCCGGTGTGTCGCCATGCCCCGGCAGATCGGGCGCGATCCAGCGGAGCGGCTCCCCATGCCAGGCTTCGACCAGCGGCGTAAAGTCACGTCCGCTGCCAGTAAAGCCATGCAGACAAAAGATGGCGGGCGCATCTTCGGGGCCGTGTGACCAGACGCGCCAACTCATTCCATCCAATTCGAGATCACGAGATTCCCATTCCATAACGCACCCCAACATGAAGGCTCCCTTGCGCGCTGTCACCAAAATTTCGAGATGAAGGGGCTATAATGCAGAGCGCGGCAAGATGTTGCCACCTTGCCGCGCAATGAATTTGGAATGAGCGAATTTAGAGCGAGCGCCAGTCGTCCTGTGTGAAGTCATAATATTGACCCGCACGCCCAGCCGAGTTGCCGAGGTAAATCCAGCCGCTGTCGGCGTCGAAGGCATAGGGATAGATTTCCTGATTCGACCATGCCCATCCGATGCCGGGGATATACATCCATACGCCCTCCTCGTTGTCGGAGGGGTAAACCCACTCGACGAAGGGCAGGTAATACCAGCCGGGGTATGCGGAGGAGCGATAGGCGAAGCCAAAGCCAATCAGGTCATACCAGTTGCCGGGGAAGCTCCTTCGAGCGTTGAAGCCCTGAGGCAACAGGGTGGCTTCTGTGCCTGTGAAGTTGTCAAAATCAAAAACCTCGCTGAAGCGTGATGTCCATACGGGCTGGAAGTCGTTCTCCGCCAACTCGGCCTCGATCACCAGTTCCAGCCGCCACTGGCCGGACTCGGGCAGATCGGTATCGAGCGCCAGAATAGCGGACAGATCTTCAATTGTGTCGTTGGCTGGAATGGTGGCACCGAGGGAGCCACTGGCGATTTCCAGGCGGGTGCCGTCAGCCTCATCGATGAGGGTGAAGGTGCCTTGCAGGTTGTCGAGCGGCTCGGCAAAGGGGTTCGCCAATGCCTCGGCCGCGATCTCGACATTGGAAGCACTGAGCGAGATGTTAAAGTCGCCTCGATTGGACAGCGCCTCTTGCAGCATTTTCAGCGAAATCTCGCCATCCTTATCGGCAAAGCCGTCCACCGCGATGCGATAGGTCTGTCCACGACGCGCGGTGAAGGTGACCTTACTGGTGGTGGTTTCGGAGTCGATGTCATCGTTGGATGCGATCTCTTTGAGTTCTCTGAGCGCATCGCCGATGTAGACCGCCAAGGTAGTATCAAAGTTACTGCCCTCGGTGCTGAATTCGACCGGGCCGCTAATCGGCGCTTCCCAGCTCCACCAGACCGAGTTGAGCGGCATTGAGGTTTTCGCGTGATTGGGTTCGCCACGCTGACTGGAGGCACCATTATTAGTGCCGGCGGTGGACTCGTAGATACCGAAGAGCAGGGCTGAGAAATCGAAGTCGTCATTCGCGGCGATTGAGGCATCTTCTGCGAAGTCATAGACCAGTGAGAAGACGCCGCGTTGACCGGCTTTGCCGTCGACCGCAATGTAGTAGGTTGCGCCTTTGGCCACCGGGATTTGCAGGTAACTGTCGATGGTCTCATTGTCGCCTAGCAGATCGTCATTGGAGTCGACCTCGACCAGATTATCCAGAGCCGAGCCGCGGTAGATCGCCAGAACGGTGTCGAAAGTGGTCGATTGGGTCGATACCTCGAGCAGCCCGGTTTCGGGGGCTGTCCAACGCCACCAAACTGAGGCGAGCGGAAGCGAGATTCCGCCGTGGTTGGGCTCGCCTTCTTCGCCAGAGGTCAGCTCGGTGGTGGAGGGCGAGGTGCCGGTTACGCCCGTGAGCACCTCGGCTTCGGCAAAATGGTCATTGGGGGAGGCCACGCCAACCAACTCAATCGTGAGGAAGGCAGTCTGACTGATAGCGCTACCGACTTCGTTGCGGACTCGCACCTGATAGTTGCCTTGATCGTCTGCTTTAGCGGGATCAATAACATAGCTGCTGTCCGTAGCGCCTTCGATCACAACGCTATCCTTATACCATTGGTAACTGAAGGGGCCGGTGCCAATTACCTCAGCGGAAAGCTCGACCCGCTGCCCTTCCAGCGCGCGCTGGGCAACCGGCTGACGGGTGAATACCGGCACGGATTCGCCGGTGCCTGGGGGGTGGTTCAGGACGATATTGCCTTGATCGCCGAAATATCCGTCGATCTGAATTTGGTATTCAACCCCTGCCGAAGCGCTGAAAGTAACCTCGCTGGTCAGGTCTACGCCCGCATCGTCGTTAAAAGTAATCACTTCTAACTCATCCAGAGCACTTCCAGTGTAGATGGCTATTGTAGTATCGAAATCACTGCCCGAGGTCGAGAAGGTGTAGCTTCCGGAATCTTCGGTACTCCATGAATACCAGACGGTTGAGCCACCAGGATAGAGGAGTAATTCGTCTTCTTCGATGGTGGCCAAGGTATTGAAGCCGGTGGTGGTGGTCAGGCTGCCCGGGAGCTCGATACGATCATCAAAGTCATCATTGGGCGGCGGAATGAAGGCGGGCAGTGTGAACTCGCGGATGACCGTGGTCTTGCCGCTCTTCGAGGCGGTTACAGCGAAGGTGAATTCCTCGGCGTTCGGGATGTCGGGATTGGCTGAGTAAAGGCCGTCATTGGCCTCGGCATCGGCTCCACTTCCGTCGTCATTAAACTCAATCGGATCGCCGCCGTTGATGGTGGCGGTAACGGTCGCGCCAGTCACGGGCATGAGATCTGATACGAAGATACCAAGCCCGGAAGTTTCTCCCGCAGCAATGAAGGGATCCAGAGAAGTCACCGAAACTTCCAGAGCGCCATCGACTGAAGCGGTGAGGGCTGCGGCCGCATCCACCATGCCGCCCCGCGCAACGATCGTGAGGTAGTCCTGCTCTTCATTGACGGTTGTCAGGAGCCGCTGCTTCAGCTCCGTCATTGATATGCCGGGGTATTGGCTGAGAATCAGGGCAGCGACACCTGACACATGCGGCGCGGCCATACTGGTGCCAGAATAAGTGGCGTAGGCGTTGTTGCCGGTGTAGAAAGTCGAGTAGATATCGACACCGGGCGCGAGCAGGTCGACGGACAAGGGGCCGATGTTTGAAAAATTGGCGATGTCGCCCGAACGGTCTATGGCACCGACAGAGATGATGTTATCGACATCGTGTGAAGCAGGGAAAAATGGAAAGCTATCCAGATTCATTGCGATGTTTCCCGATGCGGCAATGAAAAGGATGCCAGCGCTTTCGGCGCGCTCAATGGCCTCTCGGAGCAAGGTGGACTCCGGCCCGCCGCCCCAACTGTTGTTGGTGATGTCAGCGCCCATCGCAATCGCATAGTCGATACATTCGATTGCATCGTCAAGCGAGCCGAAGCCATCGTCGCCCAAGAATTTTAGCCCCATCAGCCGCACACGCCAAGCCACGCCGGTCATACCAGCCCCGTTGTTGCCGACGGCACCGATGGTGCCCGCCACGTGCGTGCCGTGGCCGTCGTCGTCCATCGGGTCACCTTTAGCAGCCGTGTCGTCCGTGGCAACGGCATTAATCCCATAATAGTCATCGATGTAGCCGTTGGCATCGTCATCTAGCCCATTGCCGGGGATTTCGCCGGTATTGATCCAGAGGTTATCCTTCAGATCGTCATGATTGTAGTTGATCCCGCTGTCGATCACCGCCACGACTACGTCACTGTCCCCGGTGGTGATATCCCAGGCGGCGGTGGCATTGATGTCAAAGCCCGAAGTGCCATTACTTTGTCCATTGTTTCGTAATCCCCAAAGCGTGCCATCACTGAATTTTGGGTCATTCGGCACTGCCATTGAGTGATAGACGTAGTTGGGCTCGACCAGCTCAAAAGCGCCCGTGTCCTGCAGCGCCTTAAGCTGCGACTCCACTGTCTGCGGCGTCAGCGCGGCTCCCTGCATCTGGGGCTGGCTGGGATCCACTTTCAGCAGGACGTAGCCCGGATAGTTCTCAAATTCTTTCGCCACCATCATGCCAGCGGTGGATGCGGCCTGAGTTGTGGAGACGTTGGCCTTGGCGCTGCGCTTGGCCAGAAACTCTCCCGCCACGACAGCGTAGCCTTTCATCTCAATTATCTGGCGGTCGGCCATGCCAGCGGCGGGCAGCGCGAATACAAGAAGCAGTGGGAACCCGATCCGACGCAGGCCGGCGATAAAGGAGGAGAGGCAGGGGGACATGGTGTATAGTTTGGGATTCGTATCCAAGCGATTTTCAAGTTGGATGTAACGAGATTGAGAGAGTTTCCTACCTGAATCAAATCTTTTCTCGACCGGGGGTTGGATTTGTGTTCAATCTCGGGCATGGCTATAGAATTGCGACCAGCTGCTGAATGTGAATTTGATTGTGTCTCGCTGGGCGAGATCATGCTGCGGCTCGATCCGGGTGAGGGTCGGGTGCGGACGGCGCGGGAGTTTCGCGCTTGGGAGGGCGGCGGCGAGTATAATGTGACGCGCGGGTTGCGGCGCTGTTTTGGACTGAAGACAGCCGTGGTGACGGCCTTTGCGGATAACGAGGTTGGGCGGCTGATCGAGGATTTTATTTTGCAAGGCGGCGTGGCTACCGATTATGTGCAGTGGCGCGCTTATGATGGGATTGGGCGCGAGGTGCGCAATGGGCTGAACTTTACCGAGCGCGGGCATGGGATTCGCGGGGCGGTGGGTGTGCCGGATCGCGCGAATACTGCGGCCAGCCAGATGAAGCGCGGCGATGTCGACTGGGAGGAGCTGTTTGGCAAGCGTGGCGCGCGGTGGTTCCACACGGGCGGGATTTTCGCTGCGCTCTCGGAGTCGGCGGCGGCGCTGACGCTGGAGGCGGTGCAGGCGGCCAAGAAGCACGGCGTGATTGTTTCCTATGATTTGAATTACCGCCCCTCGCTCTGGAAGTCGATCGGCGGGCTGGCCAAGGCGCAGGAGGTCAACCGCGAGATTGCGCGGTCGGTCGACGTGATGATCGGCAACGAGGAGGATTTTACGGCCTGCCTGGGTTTTGAGGTCGAGGGGGTGGACGAGAATATCTCGAACATCGAGGTCGAGAGCTTTAAGAAGATGATCGAGCGCGCGGTGGCGGAGTTCCCGAATTTCAAGGCGACGGCGACGACCCTGCGCGGCGTGCACACAGCGACGGTCAACGATTGGGGTGCCATCTGCTGGCACGACGGGCTGTTTTATGAGTCGCGGAGCTACCCGCGCCTGGAGATTCTGGATCGCGTGGGCGGTGGCGACAGCTTTGCCTCGGGCTTCATTTATGGATTCCTCGCCAAGAACGACCCCGCGCAGGCGGTCAATTATGGGGCGGCGCACGGTGCGCTGGCGATGACCACGCCCGGCGACACTTCGATGGC
>CAYQTM010000012.1:0-5567 GCA_964420355.1 uncultured Opitutales bacterium | reverse complement strand
ATGGGGCGGCGCACGGTGCGCTGGCGATGACCACGCCCGGCGACACTTCGATGGCGACCCTCAAGGAAGTCGAAAAAATCATGTCGGGCGGCGGAGCGCGGGTGGTGCGCTGAAGTCCGTGATTTGATTCCCATGGGTTGACTCAAAGCGAGTTCATAAGACGCAGCGTCGGGTTAGTTGAGCTAAAATCGACTCGAAAAGCTTGACCTGCGCGGATTTTCTCGCGTCTTGAAGGCTGATCGTGCTCATGGGTATTCTACTGTTAATTGCTGTTTTTGCGCCGCTGGTCGGGATGCTTGCTTTGGTGGCCTTTCAACACTGGACGCGTCGGGCGCCGGGCTGGGCGGCCTTGCCGTTTCCCCTGATCAGCATAGGCTGTATCATTCCGGTGGCGCTGAGCAATCCCTCGTTTGGGCAGCGGGTGTTCAGTCTGCCGTGGATCCCCTCACTGTCGCTCGATCTGAGTCTGCTGGCCGATGGGCTGTCGATATTCTTCGGGCTGGTGGTCTCGGGGATGGGCGTGCTGATCGTGTTTTACGCGATTCATTACTTTGGGCGCGAGGCCAAGAATCAGCTGCGGTTTTTCTGCTACCTGCTGATATTTATGACCGCGATGCTGGGGACGGTCTTTGCGGGTAACCTGTTGCTGCTGTTTGTCTTCTGGGAGATTACTGGGATTTCGTCCTTCCTGCTGATTGGGTTTTTACACGAAAAGGAGGAGTCGCGAGCGGGCGCGCGGATGGCGCTGCTGACGACGGTTTTGACCGGTCTGGGGCTGCTGGCGGGCGTGGTGTGCCTCTATCTGGCGACCGGCACGATGAGCCTGACCGAGCTGATGACGACCGACATCTCGGAGCTGCCGCAGGGGCTGCTGCTGGGGGCGTTTTTCCTGATTATGCTGGGTGCCTTTGGCAAGTCGGCGCAGTTCCCCTTCCACTTCTGGCTGCCCAATGCGATGGCCGCACCCACGCCAGTGAGTGCCTACCTGCACAGTGCGACAATGGTCAAGCTGGGCGTGTTTCTGGTGGCACGCACCTTCCCGATTTTTAACGGGATGGACTATTGGAACAGCTTGCTGATGTTGGTGGGCTTCACCACCTTTCTGCTCGCGGCGGTGCTGGCTCTGCTCTCGAACAAGCTCAAGGCGATTTTGGCCTATTCGACCGTTTCGCAGCTCGGGTTTCTGGTGGGTTTTTACGGCATTGCCGACCACAAGGGGACGCACTTTGACTACGTTCACATCCTCAACCACGTTTTTTACAAGGGCTGCCTTTTCATGGTGGTGGGGATCATCGACCATGCGACGCACATCAAGGACATTCGGCAGTTGGGCGGGCTGGGCAAGCGGCTGCCGCTGCTGGCGATCATCACGCTGATTAGCGCGGCGGCGATGGCGGGGCTGCCCTTTACGACGGGCTTCATCAGCAAGGAGTATATGCTGAAGGAGAAGTTTCTTTACTGGCTGTCAGATGGGTTTTTGAACTGGTTTCCGCTGACGGTGGTGATTGTGGGGTCTGTGCTGAAGGTGGCGTTTTCGGCGCGGCTGTTTTTCAATATTTACCGCGGGTCGGAGACGCCGGAGGTGCGGGCGCACTTCCATCATCCGGGCTTTTGGGTGCAGTTGCCGCCGCTGCTCCTGGCGGGCGCTGCGGTAGTGTTTGGCACCTTTCCAGCGCTGCTCGACCCCTTTATCGACAAGCTTTACGTCGAGGGGCTGCACAGTCACTACAAGGGCAACCCGGATTATGTGCTGTCGAAGTGGCATGGCTGGACGCGCGAGTTTTTCACCAGTCTGGGGATCGTTCTGCTGGGTGCTGGGCTGTATGTCTGGGCGAATCGGCGGCGCTGGAGCTTTACGCGGATACCGGTGTGGCTGCAATTCGATGCGGCCTTTGAGCGGGGGGTGAGTGCGCTGCCGGTGGTGTCGAAGCGCATCACGGGGTGGCTGCGCTCGGATGCGCCGATGGATTATCTGCCGATTATCGGCGGTTTTGTGGTGGTGTGCACCAGTTGGATGTTCCTCGGGGCGCTGTCGGGTGGCGAGGCGATCTGGCCGTCGCTGGCGGGGATGGACTTGCTGCACTGGCTGCTGGTGCTGCTGCTCGGGATGAGCGCGCTGGGGGTAGTGGTCGCGCCGAGCTGGCCCGCGCAGGTGGTGGCGCTCTCGATTGTCGGGCTGCTGGTGACCTTCTTCTTCGTGCTGATGCGCGCGCCCGACCTAGCGATGACCCAGTTGCTGATCGAGGCCACCACCTTGATCCTCATCCTGCTGTTGCTCGCGCGCTTCCCCAAGCGTGCCCAGGAAGGCGAGAACCAGACGCGCGATCACTGGCCACGCAAGACGCTCAACACCCTGCTCGCCACTGCGACGGGTCTGCTGATGGCTGCCCTCACCTTTGTCTTTGCCGCGCAAAAGCACCCGGACTTCGCCGGCCAGTTCTTCCTCGACAACACGGTCAAGGGCGCGAAAGGCACCAACACGGTCAACACCATCCTCGTCGACTTCCGTGGCTTTGACACCCTCATGGAAATCACCGTCCTCCTCATCGCGACCCTCGGCTGCATCGGCCTGCTTATGCGCTACCGCCGCACACCCGATGAGACCGCCGCCGCCGAAGCCGGGCCGCCCGGGTTTGGTACGAAGAACGCACTCAAAAGTCAGAATTCAGAATTCAGAAGTCAGAATTCAGAAAATTAGCCACTCCATCCCTCTGTGTTACTCTGTGCCCTCCTGTTGAAAAAAATCCACCTATGCGCAAAAAAGATAGTGAATCAGATATTTATTCATTTCTGAATTTTGAATTCTGAATTCTGACTTTTATACCATGTTAAAAGATTCGTTGATATTTGGCCTAATTGCTCGGGTGTTGTTCTTTATTGCGAACATCTTTGCCCTTTATCTTCTGTTGCGCGGGCATAATTATCCGGGTGGCGGGTTTATTGCGGGCGTGCTGACGGCGGTGTCCTTTATACTGCTGAGTTTCACGACGGGGCTGGAGCGGGCGCGGGCGCTCTTGCGGCTCGATCCGGTGCTGATCGGCGTGCTTGGGCTGACCCTCGCTGTGCTCAGCTCGATGGTGCCGCTGCTGTTTGGCGACCCCTTTTTGCGGCAGTATAATTTCAAGCCCACCGTGCCGGTCTTTGGGGAAGTCTACTTCGGCACGCCTCTGACCTTTGACATCGGGGTTTATCTGGTGGTCATCGCGGTGCTGGTCAAGATGATCTTCATCCTCACCGAGTCCACCCACCGCGAGCCCAACATCGTCCAGCGCCCCAACAGTCCCTACGCCTCGCCTCTGGAAGAGCCGATCGAAAACGAGCCGGGGCACCGCAACCGTCCGCTCGGGCGCTTCGGCGGCGAGTCACCGGAAAACTGATGGGCGACATCCAAGGTTGCCTCGGGGCGACTTTCGGGGTTTAAAGGGGCATGGGCGAATTTCCTGAGGGCAGGTCAGCGATGGATCCGCGTTTTTCGTCGATCGACTACGCGGCAGAGCTGAATCCGCAGCAACTGGCGGCGGTGCAGGCCGAGCCGGGGCCGGCGCTGATCCTCGCGGGGGCGGGGTCGGGCAAGACGCGCACGCTGACCTACCGCGTGTCGTGGCTGCTCGATCAGGGGGTCAAGCCCTGGGAAATTTTGCTGCTGACCTTCACCAATAAGGCGGCGCGCGAGATGCTCGGGCGGGTCGAGGAGCTAACTGGGGTCGACGGGCGCAAGTTTTGGGGCGGAACTTTTCACTCGATTGGCCAGCGGCTGCTGCGGCGCGACGGCGAGGTGCTGGAGCTGAACCCCAGCTTTTCGATCATGGACGAGGGCGAGGCGGAAAACCTGCTCAAGCGCACAATCGAGGCGGTCGAGCCGGGCTTTCTCAGGGATAAGTCAAACCCTAAGGCGCGCGTCATCCACGACATCATCAGCTACGCGCGCAACACACGCCGCACCGTCAAGGAGGTCGCCGCCGAGCGCCTCGGCCCCTTCAACAAGAGCCTGCCGGAGACGCTTCAGGGTTTTTTCGAGCATTATCAGAAGCGCAAGCGGCTGCGGCAGGTCTGCGACTACGACGACCTGCTTGAAATGTGGCTGCGGCTGCTGCAGGAGCACGAGTCGGTGGCCGCCCGCCAGCGCGCGCGCTATAAATATGTGCTGGTCGACGAGTTTCAGGACACCAATCGCCTGCAGTTCGAGATCATCCGCGAGCTGGCGCGGGAGCACCGCAACCTCACCATTGTGGGCGACAACTGGCAGTGTATTTACACCTGGCGGGGCGCGGAGTTCTCCAATATGGCGGACTTCAGCCGCGAGTTTCCCGAGCGCACCATCTACAAGATCGAGACCAATTACCGCTCGACGCCGGAGATTCTGGAATATGCGAATTCGCTGATGGTGCACCACCCGCCGATCGATGGCTATCCGCTGGAGCTGCAGGCGGCGCAGGAAAACGGGGCGGTGCCCATGCTGCTCTCGACCATCGACACCACCCTGCAGGCGACGACTGTGATCGAGCGTATCCGCAGCATGATCGAGGACGAGGGGCGCTCGCCCAGCGACATCGCCGTGCTCTACCGCGCCCACTACCATGCGATGGATTTGCAGATGGAGCTGTCGCGGCGGCAGATCGCCTACACGATCACCAGCGGGGTGCGCTTCTTCGAGCAAGCCCATGTGCGCGACCTCTCCGCCCACCTGCGACTGGTCGCCAACCCCAGCGACAGCCCCGCCTGGGAGCGGCTGATCGGCCTGCTGCCCAAAGTCGGCTCCAAGACCGCCGAAAAGCTTTTTGAGCACGCCCGCACCCACGCCCAGCAGACGCAGCGCAACTTCCTCGAAGCGCTGCAGGACGAGGAGGTGGCGAAAAAAGTGCCCAAGGCCGCCCAAAGCGAGTGGGACAGCCTGGCGCAGACGCTCGGCGACCTCTGGCGCGCCCAGGACGAGGGGAAATCTCCGGGCGAGCTGGTGCGGATGGCGAACGAGGGCTGGTATAGCGACCATCTGCGCACCAGTTATGCCGACTGGCAGCGCCGCGCCGAGGATCTCGAAAGCCTCGTTAGCTTTGCCGAGCGCCACGAGGACTTGACCGAGCTGCTCGCCCAGCTCGTGCTCCTGAGCAGCGAATCGGGCGACCGCGGCCCCGACAACATCAAGGGCATCCGCCTGACCACCATCCATCAGGCCAAGGGGCTGGAGTTTCCCGTGGTCTTCGTGATTGGGCTGGCCGACGGCCTTTTTCCCACCCAGCGCGCGATCGACCGCGACGACCTCGACGAGGAGCGCCGCCTCTTCTACGTCGCGATCACCCGCGCCCAGGAACAGCTCTATTTGGTTTACCCGATGATCACCTCGATGGGCGGCCAACCCCGCCGCAACTACCCCAGCCGCTTCGTCCAGGACATCCCCGACAACCGCTTCGAAGTCGTCCGCGTCCGAAACCGCTGACACACTCAGTGGAGGCCGCTGGGTTTGAGGGGGAAGGTGGCGCGGGTTTCGTAGAGGTGGCCGTTGCGACCGGGTTCACTGCGCATGAGGACGAAGTTGCGCACTTCGATGGGCGGGCCGGTGAAGTCGCGGT
>CAYQTM010000011.1:0-13666 GCA_964420355.1 uncultured Opitutales bacterium | reverse complement strand
GTGCCCTGAGTCCCCTGCGGATGATCCAGCCTCCGTCAGTCAACCCCGCCAAATGCCCCTTTGGGGACAGGCTCTACTGTATCGACAAATCGCGATTCGCAAGGAATTCCCCTTGGAACTGAAGATCCCCAATGATTTGACTGCGCAGACCTTGGCTCAGACGGACAAGGGAGAAAATCTTGAAACCTTTGACTCTCTGGAGGATTTCAAGAAAAGCTGGGAATAGCCGTGAGGATCACTCAGACCACGCAATTCAAGAAAGACCTCAAGCGGCAACTGAAGCGAGGCAAGCATAAGGAGAAGCTATTTGAATTTCTGGAGGTGCTGGTTGAAGGACGTGAGGTGATCTGTCCTGAGAAAAGTGGACACGGGATTCCTTTACCGAAAGGATTCCCAGATGAACCGAAAACAATATTCCAGTGAGTTTAAGAATGAAGCAATCCGCTTGATCCTCGTTGAGGGGGCGGAGTGCCCAGATCGCCGGGATCAACTGCGTAATTGTGGCTAAACTTGAAAACGAAGAGCCCCGGCACAGGGCCGGGGCTCAGCGTTTGCTATGTCTCTCTCTTTCTCTCTCGGAAGAATCGCGCAGCCTCTCACCTCCGCGCGATCAAAATGAGATAAATCAAATTTCCTAAAGATGCAACAAAAGCAGCTACATAAGTCAGGGCGGCGGCGTCAAGCGTTTTGTTGACACCGGGCATCTCGTTCTCGCCGAGAATGCCGAGGCCGACCAACTGCTGTTTGGCTCTGGAAGTGGCGTCAAACTCCACGGGGAGGGTTACCAACTGGAACAATGTCAGCACCAGATAGCCCGCCACACCCAGCCAGAGCAGCTCTCGAAATTGCGCAAAAATAAGTCCACCAAAAATTGCAAAGGGCAAAATCTGCGAAGCAAACTGGGTCGCGGGCACCAAAGTCATGCGAAATTTCAGCATACGGTAACCCACCTTGTGCTGGATGGCGTGCCCGGCCTCGTGCGCCGCCACACCCAGCGCGGCGAGGCTCGTGCCCCGCGCATTCTCCTCGCTCAGCACCAGACGCTTGTGGCGCGGGTCGTAGTGGTCGGTCAGGTGGCCGCCAGTCATGGTGATCTCCACATCGTCGATCCCTGCCGAACGCAGCACATAGCGCGCGGCCTCAGCGCCGGTAATCCCGCCACGCGAGGCAACCTGCTTGTATTTATTATAAGTGCTCCCCACCTTGATCTGCGCATAGATGCCGATGATCATGGGGATGCCGAGAAGCAAAAGGAAGTAGAGCATGGTTGTGAAATGGTTTACAGGAAAAGGTTGGGGCAGCTATTGCAGCGCCCGCATTCATTAGATGCACCAACATAAAGCCCTGTTCCCGAAAATCCGCAAGAATAAGCCCACGATTTTCCCTTTGCCGCCCCAGCAGAAAAAATTTGCCGCCCAGCGTTGGGCGCGGGTCGCTTGATAATCCATTGAACTTCAGTGGCTTCAAGGATTTGTTCTGATGCGGGCTGGCAGATGGGAAGACGCGTAGGCTGGCGATATTGGGAAAGGTGTTGCAATTTCCCCAGAACTTGCCACGATTCACCCTAACAAAGCGCTCTGCTTTATGGATGATTTTGATTCGGACTCCGGTTTTGACGGTGAGTGGGACGACCGCTGGGAGCTTGCCTGGAGCGAGTTCGACTGGAAGCAATATTTGCGCAACTCCGATCGCGACATCGCCCGCTTCCTCACCCTGCACCGCTCGTTGATCGACCACGAAAACCGGCTCGATGAAACCGCCCGTCTAATGGGATGGGAGGCGCTCGACTGGGCATCGCTCGAAGACATGGACGATGCCGAGGCCGAGGCCGCCGAGCAGCGGGAGATCGAGGACGATCTGGAGCCTTACACCCTGCACAAACACCCGGTTTTCATTGCGGCGCGGGCGCTCTTTCGCTGGCTGGAGTATGCTTACGAAAGCTTTTTCCGTTCGGCGCGCGAGGCCAATCCCGCCGACTTGGCCTGGCAGGTCTGCAACGTGCAGCGCCAGGCCGACATGCAGTTCGTGCTCGCCATTCAGGCGCTCGATCTGGGCGATTTTCAACTTTCCGTCTGTCACCTCAAGCTAGCACTCAGCGCCCTCAACGAGGCGCTCGGGCACGTGAAGGAGCTGAGCCACCCCAGCACCCGCTTCGCCGCGTCCTTTCAAGATGCCGCATGCGTGCGGCTCTTCGACCTGCGGGAGCTTGCCCTGCGGGTCATGCAAGACTGCCGCGAAGAAGTGCGGCGGCGCTATAAAGACCGCGACTGAGCGGCATGAGAGTTGCACCCATACGGAATCATGGACACGCTGTGCGAACCTGAAAACAGGGAGGGTCTTTTGGGCTATGGCTCGCGGCGCGAGCGGCGACAGTCGATGCGCGCGGCGGCACGCGGCGACCGCTCGGCCTTCCTTGGGCTGACCCGCGCCTATCTGCCGCTGGCGGCTGAATACTTGGCCTTGAGCGGTTATGCCGACTCCGCAGAGCGCGAGGCCGCGCTGGTGCGGCTCTTTGCCGAGCTGTGGACGCGCGTCAGCTACGCGCAGCGCCTCTCGGACTTCGAGCGGATGCTGGCCGAGGCGCTCATCCAGACCCCCGCGCAGGAGTTGGACGAATGCGGGCTGGCCGCCCAGGTATCGAGCCTCGACAGCCGCAACCGCTTTCTGCTGGTGGCGCACGAGCTGGAAGACTGGCCGCTGCGCTGGCTAGGGCTGGCCACCGGGCTGAAGGTGGAAGACCTGCGGGCGCGTATGGTGCGGCTGCGCTGCTATTTTGCCGGACTGGAACCCGCCTCGCTCGACGACCGAGGGCACCATGCCTTGCGCTGCATCGCCTCGACCATCGGTCAGGCGCTCACCCTCAAGCAACAGGCGCACCTCTGCGAAACTGTCCGCCAGTCCGAAGCAGTGAAGGAATTTCGCGCCAACTGGCTGGAAGTGCGTTGCGACCTCATCGAACGCCGTCAGGATCTGCGCGGCGAGCTCGAGCAGCGACAGGCCGACATCCTCCACGGCATCGCCAATGCCATCACCTACGCCGAACCCCGCCGCCCGCGCATCGTGGAGCAGGTCGCCAACCGCCTAGCCTTCAGCCGCTACCCCGAGCTCAACCCGGAGTAAGCGGCGGAACGTGCGGCAAAATTACTTTTTGCCGAAGCCAAAGAGGCCGAGCACCTTGTCCTTGACCGACTCTTTGGGTGGAGTTTTGAAGGGGGCCGGAGTGGCTTCGGATTCGCTCTTGGTCGGCTTTTTCACGCCGCCTTTGTTCGGGGTGCTCTGTTTTCGAGCCATGGATGAATCGGGGTCGGATTTGGGTTTTGAATCGTTTGAAGCGGTGCCTTTTTCGCCTTGAGGCGGACGATTGCTGCCGCGACCGCGTCCGCCACGGCTGCGACGCTTACGCGGGGGTCGGTCGCCACTTTCACCATCGCCCGAGCGCGCCCGGGGTTGATCGTCGCCTTGACCTTGACCTTCCGGACGCTCGCCCTGAGGCGGACGATTCCCGCGATTGCCGCGACTGCGTTTGCGGGGCGGACGGTCGCCGCGACCCTCGCCGGACTCCCCTCGCTCACTGCGGTCTCGGCGCTCGCCGCGTCCGCGGCCTTCGCCACGCTCTCGGCCTTCGCCACGCCCACGGCCTTCGCCACGACCACGCCCTCGGCGATCTCCGTCGAAACTGCGCTCACCGCGTTCACCGCGTTCGCGATCACCGCCGCCACGTTCGGCCTTGGCGCGTGCCTCGGCTTCGCGGGCGCTGATGGCGTCGGTGATGCCCGGCTTCAAATCGACCTCGCCCACATTGGCCGCCGCCTGCTCGCCACTGGTCTTGGGATCGAGCCCCTTGCCCTGAATCTGGCTCCGCCGCGAACGCCGGGGCGCTGGCTTGGGTGCCTCCGCAGTTGGTTTCGGCTCCTCCGGCTCCGGTTCCGGCTCAGCCGCCGCAGGCTCCTCGGCCTTGGGGGCTGGCTCTAGGGGTGCCTCCTCTGCGACGGGCTCTGCCGCTTCCTCACCCGGTTTTTCGGACGCATCCTCGGCTTCGGGCGTGTGTTGGGGCTGAAAATCTTCGTCCTCTTTAATCTGGGAACGTTTGTGTTCAAATTCTGGCATGGGTCAATACGTTTGGCCTGCCGAGCCATCCTCGGCGGCATCGCGGCGCGCACTCGCAGCCGTCAGCCCTTCTACGATTAGAAATCCTGTCGACCGGCGCAAGCCTGAATTGCCGCCTCGTGCGCTTTCATATCGAAATGACCTGCGACTGCTCGGTCTCAGCTTCGAGCGTCTGCCACACCTTCGCGAAGGCCTCTGCCAACGCCAGCCAGCCCTCGCGCGTCTGCGTCCAGCCGCCGCTGACTCGCACCGCGCGCCGTGCCGCGTCTGCGTCGATTCCGTGCGCGTGCAGCACATGCGAAGGCTCCTCCTTGCCGGTGGCGCAGGCCGAGCCGGTCGAGACCTGAAACCCGAGCTTGTCGAGGCGGGCGACCCAGCGCGTGTTGGGGTGGCGCGGCATCAGGCAGAGGCTGGTGTTGGGCAGGCGCGGTGCCTCGCTGGCCAGAATTTGCACGCCGGGGATAGCCTTGCGCAGAGCCGCCTCGAAGGCATCGCGGCTGGCCGTCGTCTCTTCCAACAATGCAGCTTCGCGGGCTTCGAGCGCCGCCAGCATCGCCGCCACCGCCGGAAAGTTCTCGGTGCCTGCGCGCATTCCGCCCTCCTGCTCGCCGCCGCGCTGCCCCCGGAAGCCGCTCCCTTTGGGCATCTTCAAAAAGCCCACGCCCTTCGGCCCGCCAAACTTGTGCGCGCAGCCGGTCAGCCAGTCGCACTCGCCCAACCCGCCCGCCGGTCGCTTGCCGAACCACTGCGCGGCATCGCTGTGAAAAGGCACGCCGGCCTCGCGGCAGCGCGCCAGCAGCCCCGCCCAGTCCTGCAGCACGCCCGTCTCGTTGTTCGCGGCCATGATCGAGACCAGCGCCAGCCGCTGCGAGGCCAGCGCCGCCTCCAGCGCCGCCACCTCGACCCGCCCGTCGCCATCGACCGGCAGCTCGATCACCCGCCCAGGAAAATAGTGGCGGGCGGCCTCGCGCACGCAGGGGTGCTCGATCGCGCTGATCGCCACCCTGCCCTCGCCCGCCGTCTCGGCCAGCCACCTAAAAAGCGCATTATTGCCCTCGGTCGCCCCTGAGTTGAAAATCAAGCACTCCGGCGGACAGCCCAGCAGATCGCCCAGGCGCGCCCGCGCCGTCTCCAGCCGCGCATGCACCCCAGCCGCCGCCGCGTAGGGGCTGGACGGATTCTGCCAGCCACCCTCGAGCGCCTCGATCAGCGCCGCCCGCGCCGCCGGCAGGAGGGGCGTCGTCGCATTGAAGTCAAAATACCGCACCGCCCGCACTGTAAGCGCATCCCCGCCCGAATTCAAACGCGGGGTCAGGCGATTGAGTAAACCGCCCAGCCGAGCAGCCCGAGCGCCAGACAGGCACCCACGATCAGCAGCGGGGCGCAGCCGCTCTTCGACTCACTGAATGGGCTGCTTTTGTGAAAGGCATCCGGATTTTCCTCGCGGAGGTGCTGCGCGATGTCCTCGACGGCCTCCTTGGAGTCGCGCAGGCCGCAGCCCGTGGCTTCGCGATACATCCCGATAGCCTCGATCTTGGAACCGCGCAGAATGGCCGCCCGAATCTTCTCCAAATCTTCCTCGCTGAGACCCTGATTGCTCACAGTGAAGGGTTTGCCTTACATTAGAGCCTCACGCAAGGCAAATAAGCGGAAAGCGGCATTTTCCTCAATTTTGTTTGCAAAAAAAAGAAGGCGCGCGACCTACCCCTAAGTCGCGCGCCGTTTATTTTCGACTTTATTCTGTTACCCCAAACTCCCTATGCGGGAGAAATTTGGTATGGTGCTAATAATCCATAGGTAATTCGGATTGGCAAGCCCTAATTTGAAGAAAATCGAAAAAAAATCGAATTTTTTGGTGAAAGCCGCCGACTGACTAGGGAATGGGCGACATTTTGATTATCGCAGTGGGGCGAAAAAAGGGGCTGGTGCAGGCTTTCAAAGAGAGCGCGCGCCGCTTTGACGCCGGGCCGGTGATCGGCACCGACTGCGACATCACCGCACCGGCGGCGCTGACTTGCGACACTTTTGCCTGCCTGCCGCGCAGCGACAGCCGCGCCTTTTTGCCCGCCCTTCGCGCGCTGCTCGCCACCCACCAGCCCGAGCTGATCGTGCCGACCCGCGAGGCGGATCTCCCGCGCTGGGCGCGCTTCGCCCGCGTCTTGCCCTGCGCGGTGGCGGTCAGCAGCCCCCCACTTTTGCGACAGGCGAGTGACAAGCTGCGCTGCGAGCGCCTGCTGCAGGCGGCGGGGCTGCCGCACCCCGGTTCCGTGCCCGCAGCCGAGGCGCAGCGCCACCCCGAGCGCTTTCCCCTGCCGATGGTCGCCAAGGCGCGCTGCGGGAGCGGGTCGACACAGGTGCGCGTGCTCGAATCGCGCCGCGAACTGATGGCGCTGCCGCCCGACTGGCTGGTGCAGCCCCTGCTGAGCGGCGACGAATTCACGATCAATCTCTACATCGACCGCGCGGGCAGGTTGCGCTGCGTCATCCCGCACCAGCGGCTGGCGGTCGACCGAGGCGAGGTATCGCACGGCATTACGGTCGTCCGCCCCGACCTCATCGCGCTGGCCGAGCGTCTCGCCGCTGCCCTGCCGCAGGCTTGGGGGCCGCTCAATTTTCAGGTCATCGTCGACGAGCGGCGCGGCCCGGTCATCACCGATCTCAACCCGCGCTTTGGCGGCGGCTACCCGCTTGCCCACGCCGCCGGGGCGCGCTTCACCGACTGGCTGCTCCTCGAAAGCCGAGGCCAGCCGCTGCCCGAAAAAACGGGTCAGTGGCTCTGCGGGGTCGAGCTTCACCGCAAGATCGACCACACCCGCTTCCACTTCCCGCAAGCCCAGATGGCCGAGGCCAAAAGTTGCTAGCTCGACCTTGCGATAAACCCCTGTCGGCGATCTTCGATTTGCGAAAATGCGCCCCTATCGCCTTGCCCCAGCGGGAGTGCGCTCTATACTAGGAGGATGGGCGTTATTCGATACTTGGGGATCGCTGGGGTTCTGCTGGCGATGGCAGTCGGGCAGGCGCAGGAAGCCGAGAACGGGGAGAAGACTGCGAGCGGCTTGAAGGTGGGCGATTCGCTGGACGAGCTGGGGCATACTTTCGAGCGACCGGGCGAGAGCTCGCTCAATCTGCGCATCGTCGATAATAACTTTCGGCTCTATTTTCTGGATGAGGAGGGCAAGATCATGGAGCCGGATCGCGACCTCGGCGCGCTGCGCTATGACCCGCGCCGGGAAGATCCGGAGTTTTTGCGGCTGAGTCCCGCCGAGGAGAAGCCTTACTTGACCCATGTGCGCTACATCCGGCGCCCCTACGTCATTCGCATCCACCTCGTGCTGCAAAACGAGGGCGATCCCGAGGTCGACACCGACAAAAATCAGGAGATTTATAACTTCATGTTTCGGCAGGACTGATTTGCTGCGCTGTTATGAATGTTCTGCCGCCCGAGCGCTTTCCTTCGCGTGATCTGGAGGGCTTGCGCGCCTTTCTCGATTTTTGCCGGAATGATGCCCGGCAAGCGGGCACGCCCCGGCTGGCCAGCATCTCGCTGGAGGTGGCGCACATCGAGCCGCTGGCCGTGCTGCAATCGGTTTTTGACCCCGAGGCGCTGCACTTCTACGCCGAGCGCCCTGGCGAAGCCCGCGCCGTCGCCGCCGCCGAGGCCGTGTTGTCGCATCGCGCCGAGGGAGCCGGGCGCTTTGCCGCCGCGCGCGCATTTCACCGCGAGGTGCGCGCCAACACCATCGCCATCGGCGACCTCTCCGCTCCGCAGGCCGGCTCGCAGGTGTTTTTTGCCTTTGGATTTTACGATGCGCCCGAGCCGGACAGCCCCTTTGCGCCGGCCACCTGCTTTGTGCCGCGCTGGCAGGTGGCGCGGCAGGGCGAACGTTTTTCGGCGGTGGCCAACTGCGTGGTCACGCCGGATGCCGACATCGACTGGCTCGCCGACCGCATCTGGAGCGCTCACGAGAAGTTTCACACTTTTGATTACGCGCCCCAGCCCGCCGTCCCCGAGACCCGCGCCGCGCTCGACGAGGATACCACGGCGCGCGCTACCTACCGCGCCCAGGTCGGCGAGCTGCTGGCGGCCATCGAGCGCGGCGAGCTGCAAAAGGCGGTGCTCGCTCGCGTGCTGACCGGGCGGGTCGGCGAGGGCTTCCGCCCCTTTGCCCCGCTCTATGAGCTGCGCGAGCGCTTTCCCGCCTGCACCAGCTTCTCGATCGGCAACGGCGTGGGTGCCTGCTTCCTCGGCGCGACCCCAGAGCGCCTGCTGCGCTCCGAGAGCGGCCAGCTCGCCACCGAGGCCATCGCCGGCACCCGTCCGCGCGGCACCACGCCCTCGGAAGACGCCCGCCTCGGGCAGGAGTTGCTCCGCAGCGACAAAGATCAGCGCGAGCACGCCGCTGTGGTCGAGGCCATCTCCGGTCGCCTGCGCGAGGTCGGCCTCCAGCCCAGCGCCGCAGCGCGCCCCGGCCTGCTGCGCCTGCGCAACGTCCAGCACCTCATCACGCCCATCCGCGCCACTGCAGGCGGGGTCGCCTTTTTCGACGCCATCGCCGCGCTCCACCCCACCCCAGCCATTGGCGGCCTGCCGCGCGACACCGCCATCGCCCGCCTGCGCCAGCTCGAACCCTTCGCCCGAGGCCTCTTCGCGGGTGCGCTCGGCTGGGTCGACGCTCAGGAGCAGGGCGAAGCGCTGGTCGGCATCCGCTGCGCCCTCGTCGATGGCCAGCACCTCCAGCTCTACGCCGGCGCGGGCATCGTCCACGGCTCCGACCCAGCAGCCGAAGACGCCGAAGTCGCCGCCAAACTCCAGGCGCTCCGCTCTGTCTTTTTCGGCGCTTGACCCATAAGACAAAGTTGGTTGCCGCAGTAGTTTGAAAAGAATTGCTGAAATGGCCTTGCCACCTGTGCGAGGTCTGCTAGGCATAACGCTATGCCCGAGACGCCCACCCGTCGCCTGCTCTTTGTCTGTTTGGGGAATATCTGCCGCTCGCCAGCCGCCGAGGGCATTTTTAGGCGCAAAGCCGAAGAAGCTGGCCTCGCTGACCGGCTGAAGATAGACTCCGCGGGTACCACCGGCTACCACCACGGCGCGCCGCCCGATGCCCGGATGCGCAAGGCCGCCAAAGCGCGCGGTTATATACTAGAAGGCGGAGCACGCCCCGTTTTGCACGCGGATTTCAACGATTTCGACCTTATTCTGGCGATGGATTCGATGAATCTGGCCGATCTGCGCGCCATGCGTCCAAAAGACAGTCAGGCCGAGATCTACCTCTTCACTGACTTCGCCCAGCGCCTGAAAGAGCGCGATGTGCCCGACCCCTATCACGGCGGCGCAGCGGGCTTCGAGCGCGCACTCGACCTCATCGAAGACGCCGCCGAGGGGCTGCTCGCCCATTTACGCGGCGAAATTGAGGCAGCGGGCTAAAAATTTATGATTTATAGTTTGCAAGCGGGTTATAGAGCGTTTTAATTCACTGACAATCGCTTATCAAACGCTTTGCTCTATGACTGCTAGACACACTACCCCCCTCCAAGCAGGGGCACTCCTGCTTTTCGCTGCCACTTCCCTTTGCGCGGCTCCTATGGTCTCTATTGGCGACAATGTGGACTTCTTCCTCCGTGCCGATGCGCAGGCTGAGTGGAATTCCAACATCGCGCTGGTTGGGCCGGACAATCTGGAGGACTACATTTACCGTTTCACTCCCGGCCTGGAAATAGCGATCGGGCGCGGTGCCACCAATGCCGATGCCACGCTGGTCATCCAGCAGCAGATCGTGCGCTACGACGATTACGACCGCTTCGACAGCGAGCTGTTTTCGATTGTCGGCGATGCCAGTTGGCGCGGCAGCCGCCTGTCCCTCGAAGGCGACGCCGGCTTCACCGAGCAGCAATCCAACAACAACCTGACTCTGACTGAGGGCGACTTGGTCGAATCGAACAACTATCGCTTCAACGCCAGCGGCGAGTATAGCTGGACGCAGAAGATCAGCACCGGGGGGGGCATCCGTTACTCCGACACCAATTACGAGAATTTTGAAGACACGCTGAACGACCGCTGGTCTTGGGCGGTTCCGCTTGATGTCTATTATAAGATCACGCCCAAGCTCGATATTTCCGGTGGCTATCGCTACCGCGAGGTGTATGTCGATGACGGCTTTAATACCAGCGACCACTTCCTGAACGTCGGTGCGCGTGGCGAGCTGGCACCCAAGCTGACTGGTCAGGTGCGCATTGGTTACCAGTTGCGCGAATTTGATGACCGTCCGGGCACCGATGACGAGACCGAGGCACTTTCTTTCGACAGCAGTCTGGTTTACGAGCCCACGCCCAAAGTGCGCGTGACCGGCTCTTTGAGCAAGGACTTTGATGTTTCCGGCACTGGCAACAATGTCGACCGCACCCGCTTCTTCGCCGAGGGTGCCTACGCCTACAACCCCTACCTCAACTTCGGTGCCAACGCAGGCTACGACTTTGCCGAGTTCAGCCGCTCGGAAGGCCGCGAGGATGACACCCTGCGCCTCGGCGTATTCGGCGTTTACGATCCCAACGAAATGTTTCAGGTGCGTCTGGCCTACAACTTTACCGAGAACTATTCGACACTGGCCGCCCTCGATTACGAGCAGCATGTCGTGACGCTCTCCGGCTCCTTCCGTTACTAAACGGTAGCGCCAAGACTTTGAGCCGATCTCCGGTGGGCAGACGCTCGCTCCGGTGATCGGCTCTTGCTTTCCAGAGGCGAGCGGCGCATTCAAGGCTTGCCTCACGGTATGAGTGCTTTAGTCTATGGAAACAATCTCGACTTATTTCTGTCGGTAGAGGCATCCGCTATGAAAATGAAAACTATTCCCCATCGCTATCTGGCTCTATTGCTGCTCTGCTGCCCGCTCCTGCTCACAGCGCAGTCGGATGAGGAGTCGCCCAACTCTGACCAGTCCGCTGACAGCGAGCGCAATCTGACTCAGAACTACCTTTTGCACGCCTCCGATCTGCTTTATTTCTCCGTCTTTCAGGAATCTGACATGGAGGTGCAGACCCGCATTTCTGCCGATGGCACGATTCGATTGCCCATGATTGGCAAGGTTCAGGTAGGCGGCCTGACGCTTGCCGATGCCCGCGAACGCATCTACCGCCTCTACGACGCGGATTATTTGGTCGACCCGCAGATCACGCTGGAAGTGCTCGAGTTTTCCGAGCGCACGGTCAAGGTACTCGGGCAGGTAAATCGTCCTGGCCCGGTCGTGATTCCGCCGGACAAACCGCTCACGATCGTCGACGCCATCACCAGAGCCAATGGCTTTACCCGCCTCGCCAACAAGCGCAAGGTCTCGCTCAAGACCACCGACAACGAGGGCAATCCGCTGGTGATCGAGCTGAATATCAATCAGATCATGAGCGACCCGAGCGTGCCGGACATCCCGCTGAAGGACGGCGACACGATCCACGTCCCCGAAGACTTCCTCTAATCAGCACGCTCAGCAACCCCAACCTTTCACGGAACGCCGCACATGGCCAAAACTCCCGATAACAACGGCAACGCCAACAACGGTAACACGCAACCTCCCCAGCCCCCTGCTGGCTATACCAACGCGCCCTTTCAAGGCTACAGCCAACCGCCTTTTCAGGGCTATGGCGGTGGCGCAGGCTATGGTGGCTACGGTTACGGCGGTTATGGCTACGGAGGTGGCGGTTACGGCGAAGAGCCCGGCCCTCAGCGCTCGATCAAGGACTACCTGTTGATGTTCCGCGAGCGCATCTGGTGGTTTATCATCACTTTCGTCGTCTTTTTGGCCTCGGCCATCGTCATCACTCAGCAGTCGACCGAGCTTTATACCGCCTCGACCCGCATTCAGGTGCTGCGCGACGCGCCGGAGGTCATCCGCTCGCAGACCGATCTGGCACAGCAAAGCATTCACGACGACATGGACTTCAATACGCAGGTCGGCATTCTGCGCGGCCCCGAGCACATTCGCCGTGTTTCCGAGCGTTTGCAAGACGAGGATCGACAGGAGTTCATGCTCCCCTACCAAGGGCCGCGCCTTGAGGGTGCGCTGACCCCGCTCGAAGTGCTCGGGCGCAACCTGAGCATCGCGCCCGAGCGCGCCAGCCTGATTATTCAGATTCAATACACGCACCCCAACCCTGACGTGGCGTCCAATGTAGCCAACCTCTTTGCCGAGGAGTTCATCGACTTCAACCTCAACCGCCGCATCTCGGCCTCGATGCAGGCGGTCGAAAACCTTAAAGTGCGCGCCGAAGCTCAGCGCCAACGCGTCGAGGAAATCGACCGTTCGCTGGCTGCCTTCCGCTCTGACTTCGGCATGTCGATCGACCAGGGCGAGGACTTCCTGCGCGAGGAGATGCAGAGCCTCAACCAGTTGCTCGTGCAGACGAAGAGTGAGATGAACACAGCGGAAACACGCTGGAATCTGGTGCGCGAATTTCAGGAATCGGGTCGCAATCTGTGGGATATTGCCTTTGTCGCCGAAGAGTTGCAGGTCGCCAATCTGCTGCGCCGCGTCTCCGATACCAATATCGAGGTCGAATCGCTCTCGGAGCGTTACCGCCACAAGCACCCCAGAATGATCGAGGCGCAACGCCGCCTGACCCAAGCCCGTGCCGAACTGCGCGATGCGGTGTCCTCCACCGTGCAAAAAGTGCGGAGCAGCTATGTGGAGGCACAGGCCAATTACGAGCAACTGCTCAAGCGCTTCAATCAGCGGGAGCAGGATTTGATCAAGCTGCGCGAGGCGCGCGTCGCTTACAGTTCGATCGAGGACGATCTCGCGGTGCAGAAAATGTTTTACCAAAATCTGGTCAATCGCATGAGCGAGGAGATGGCCAAGGTCTCGCTGGTTAACCCCAACGTCTTGCAGATTGATGAGGCCGTGCCGCCGAACGACCCGTCGTCGCCGCGCTGGACGGTGAACCTCGCGATTGGTGCCTTTCTTGGCATTGGCGGCGGGCTGGGTCTGGTCTTTCTTGTCGCCTTCATGGACGACCGGGTGAAGACCTCGCACGACATCGAGCAGGTGATCGGCCTGCCGCTGATCGGCCTGATCCCCAAGCTCAAGCGCCTCGACGCCACCTCCAAGGCGCAGGCAGTGGCCTCCAATGTCGACCGGCACGTGACTGAATCTTTCCGCTCGCTCTATTCCTCGCTCAAGCTGAACGAGGAGAGTAAGACTGCGAAGGTAATTATCAGCACCTCGACGGTGCCGGGCGAGGGCAAGTCCTTCGTCAGCTCGAATCTGGCGCTCAGTTACGCCAATCACGGCGAGCGCACCCTGTTGATGGATGCCGACCTGCGCCTGCCCAATGTGGCCAAATCGCTGCAACTCGATGTCGATAAGGGGTTGGTCAATCATGTCGAGCACGGCGAACCGCTCGACGAGGTGATTGTGACGCAGGCCTACCCGAACCTCGATGTGCTCGCGGCAGGTGGCAAGGCCAAGAATCCGACCTCGCTGCTGAACAGCAAGGCTTTCGAGGCCATGCTGCTGGAGCTCCGCGAGCGCTACGACCGTATCATCATTGACTCGCCCCCGCTGGCTGCGGT
>CAYQTM010000010.1:0-13817 GCA_964420355.1 uncultured Opitutales bacterium | reverse complement strand
TCGGGGTGTGTTGTCAGAGGCCGAGGGTCATTTGGTTGGAGGGTTTTGGAGGGCGCTTTTTGCGCTTTATTTGCAAGTGTTATGCTTTATGAGGCAACGTTCCTGTTCAAAGCCCTCTCCAACCTAACCCACGGTGTCAAAACTTATGAGTCAATTCGCGGTTTTACAAAAATCCGGATTTTCCGTTGCCCCGAGGCGGAAATGGGGCAATGCTGCTCGCATACATGAGCACGTCTTTGGAGGCCATTGTCGAAAATTTGCCGACGCATATCGAGCGGCTGCAGAGTCTGCGCGAGATCATCTTGGCTAACGCCGTAATGTTCGGTGAGCTGCCCGCGCCCACCGGCGGCGAGGAGGCGCGCATCCGCTTTTTGAGTGACCGCTTTGTCGAGGCGGGATTGCAGCACATCTCGGTCGACGAAGAGGGCAACGGGATGGCGATCATCCCCGGTAGCGAGGGCGAGCGCAACATTCTGGTGATGGCGCACGCCGACACGCCCTTCGACGCCACGACCAGCCACACCATGAAGGTGGGGCAGGGCAAGATCAATGGGTCGAGCATCGGCGACAACTCGCTGGGGCTCGCCGCCGTGGCCAGCCTGCCGACCCTGCTCGACAAGCTGGGCATCCAGTTCAAAGATAACCTGATCCTGATTGGGGATACTCAGAGCCTCGGCGCGGGCGACCTCAAAGGGCTGCGCTTCTTCCTCAAAAACAACAAGCGCCCCATCCACGCGGGCGTCTGCGTGCAGGGCGTCCACCTCGGGCGGCTCAGTTACAGCTCGTTAGGTATGCTGCGGGGCGACATCCGCGTCACCGTCCCCGCCAGCTACGACTGGAAGAAATACGGGCCGACCGGCTCGATAGTCATCCTCAACCGCGTGCTGACCCGCATCCTCGGCATCCCGCTGCCGCGCGAGCCCAAGACCAGCATCCTGCTGGGGTCGATCCGCGCCGGCACCGCCTATAACACCGTCCCAACCAGCGGTCTGCTGCGCTTCGAGGTGCGGAGCGAGGCCGCGGGCATGGTCAGCCAGATTCAGGAGACCCTGCGTGAAATTATCGACGAAATCGCCTCGGACACCGATACCACGATCAAGCTGGACATCATCGCGCGGCGCAAGCCCGGCGGCATCACCTACAGCGGCAATTTTGTGAAATCGGTGCGCAAGATCATGCACAAGCTCGAAATCGCGCCCAAGCTGGCACCGAGCACGGGCGAGCTTTCGGCACTGATCGACGAGGGCATCCCCGCGGTGACCCTCGGGCTGACCACCGGCGAAAACATTCACGAGGCCGAGGAATTTGTGAACATCGAGCCCATCTACACCGGGCTCGCGCAACTGATCGGCACCCTGCAGGCGATCGATGGAGGCTTTACGGATGAAAATTGATAAGTGGCTGGAGAAGAACACTTTCCATCACGGGGAGTTTTGGGACATCCTCTCGCTGATCGAGGCGAAGGAGAAGAAAGGGCTGAAAATTTCGGTCTGCATCCCGACCCTCAATGAGGAGGAGACCATCGGCAAGGTGGTCGTCATCCTGCGCTCGGAGCTGATGGAGCGCTACCCGCTGGTCGATGAGATCGCGGTGATCGACTCCGGCTCGGAGGACAAGACGCTGGAGGTGGCGCGGAGCTTTGGCGCGGATACATACCTTGCCGAGGATATACTGCCGGAGGTAGGTAACAAGCGCGGCAAAGGCGAGAACCTCTGGAAGGCGATCTACCAGCTCACCGGCGACATCATCTGCTACGTCGACGCCGACATCGCCAATATCCACCCGCGCTTTGTTTACGGGCTGGTCGCGCCGCTCATCCACCGCGACGAGATGCACTATGTGAAGGCGTTTTACGACCGCCCGCTGGCCTACTCGACCGGCATCCGCCCCAGCGGCGGCGGGCGCGTCACCGAAATCCTCGTGCGACCCCTCTTTTCGCTCTTTTTCCCCGAGCTGACCGCCCTGATTCAGCCGCTCTCCGGCGAATATGCGGTGCGGCGCGAGGTGCTCGAAAAGATCGCCTTCCCCATCGGTTACGGGGTCGAAACCAGCCACATCCTCGACGTCTATCGCGAATGGGGGCTCGACGCCTTCGGCCAGACCGACCTCGACCAGCGCGTCCACCGAAATCAGACCACTCAGGCACTCGGCAAGATGTCCTTCGGCATTTTACAGAGCTTCCTCGGGCGGCTCAAAGCCTTTGGCATGGTCGATAAAATGCCCGAGCTGTCGACCACCTACCGCCAGTTCATCGCGCAGGATAACCGCTACGAGCAAACCCTCAAAGAAATCCAGGAAGAAGAGCGCCCGCCGATGATCACCGTCCCCGCCTACCGCGAGAAGTATTCGCAGAGCTAGCTGCGGACTTGCGCCACGCCCCCGACGCGCGTATAGGTAAGGCTCGCCATTCTCATCTCTGCCCACGCTGTTATGTCCAATCGCCCTACGCGTGACACCGTTCTGATTCTCTGCACCGCCAATGTCTGCCGCAGCCCGATGGCCGAGCGGCTGCTCAAGCACGCCCTGGAGGCGGAAAAGCCGCCGCTCTGCAACCTCAATGTGGTCTCGGCGGGCATCGCCGCCGGCGAGGGCGACCCGGCTTCGGAAAACAGCGTGGTGGCGCTGCGCAACGTGGGCATCGCGCTCAACGACCACCGCTCGCAGCGGGTCACCCAGGACTTGATCGACCGCTCGCTCGCGATCTTCGTCATGACCGAGTCGCACCGCTCCATCCTCCAGATGCAGGCCAACAACCTCCCCGAGCACCTCTATCTGCTGCGCGAGCTGATGCCCGAGGGCAGCGAAACCGAGATCCCCGACCCCTTTGGCCGCGATTACCAATGCTACGAACTCTCGCGCGACAGCATGGTCGAAGCCATCCCCTCCATTCTCGAAAAGCTGCGCGAACTGACCGCCGAGCCGTGAGTGGCGCGGCTCAGGCATGAAGCAACGGTAATAACCTGCTTGCGCGCCCGTTTTTACTTTTCAAACAGGCGGCAGCGGCGCACAATAGTGCCATGCTGAGCGGAAATCCTGACCCCGAACAAGATCTCGCGCTGCTCATTGAGCAAAAGCGCAACACCCCCGGCACCGCACCCGAAGTGGTGGCGGAGGCCTCGCGCTGGCTCAAGGCGCAGCTCAAGGGCGCGAACGTCAAGTTCACCTACCTGAGCTGCGACACGGCGGATTACTATGGCTACTCGGTCTTCATCATCCACCACATCGCGGCGGGTGGCCAATCCTTTCTGGAGGTCAAGCTGGCGGAGATCGACGGCAAGCCCTTCGCCTTCTGCAAGGTGCGCATCGTGGCCAGCGCCGGTGGAGACGAGTCGGCTCCCAGCCGTGGCGAATACGAAATCTTCTCCTTCTCGACCGAGATCGCTGGAAGCGAGGGTCAACGCGATGTGCTCGCCCTGATCGCCGACTTCGTTCTCAGCATGCAGAGCGGCGATATCTGATCTACTGGATCAGCAGAAAAAACGCGGCAAAGCCCAACTGCGCCAGCAGGATCACGCTCACCATCGTATAAGTAAACAGCCCGAAACCGTCCGGGCGGCGACCAGTCAAAGGGGCTGTTTTTGGCGTTGGCATGGCCGATTACTCCCCGCCGTCGATGACTTTTGGGACGATGACTTGATTGTTGCGCTGGGCGGGGGCGTTGCGCAGGGCTTCTTCAGGCGTGAAGCCGGGCTCGGCCTGATCGGCCTCCAAGACGTTGTAAAGTGGGAAGGCGTTCCTGGTTGGTTCGACGCCATGAGCGTCGGCGGCCTTGATCTTGTCAAAGTGCTCCAAGACGGGACTGAGATGTCCGGCAACGGTTTGCTTCTCCTCGTGAGTGAGGTGGATGCGCGGCAGCGAGGCTACGTAGTCGATGTCGATTTCTTCGCTCATGCGGAAAAGTAAAAAGTAAAAAGGAAGAAAGAAAAAAGCGCGTTCTTGAGTTCAGGATGGAGATGGAACGGCAGGTGGATCGCTTCTCGGGTCTTTCGCATTAAGAAATTCCTGTCGCTTAATGACAAGGAATATGATTAGTGCGGCTCCCAGAAGAGCACCTACTGGGAAAGCAGCGACATTCAAAACCAGCAATGCGGCATATATTAGCAGAAACCAAAAGAGCCAAGGGCTTCGATATTTTTTTGCAAACACAGCAATCGCAATGAGGATGAACCCTGCCAAGGCAATAAAAAAGCCGATGTAAGCGGTGAAGAGTGCCGCTGAAATTTCCTCGGCGAGAAGCTGTGCGCTGGTGGCACCACTCTCGGAGGCGGTGCCGAATGCACTGAGCATGCCGACGACCGTCGCCAGAATACCCAACACTCCGCCGAGTTGCAGCCATGCGCCCCAGAGCGCGAGTTTTCTGCCGGGTGTTTCCTGCATTTATCAGCTCTTGGCTTCGTAGAATTTGTTGATTTTCTCGGAGACGTCGCGGTAGCCGATGTCGGCGGCGTAGATTTTTTTGTATTCGGCGATGGCGTTGTCGGCGTCGCCTTTTTTGTCGTAGGCGTCGGCCAGTTGGTAAACGACGGATTTCTTCTGGTCGTTCATGCTGGGGATCTCCTCGCGGGCGCGTTCGAGCTGCTCGATGGCGAGGTCGTAAATACCCTTTTCCTTGAAGGCGCGCCCGAGGTAGTAGAGCGCCTGAATGCGCACCTTGGGGTTGCTGACCGCCTTCTGGAAGTGCTCGATCGACTCGTCGACCTTGCCGTCTTCAAAGAGCAGCTCGCCCAGCTCGTAGCGGTAGGAAAGCTCGTTGGGGTAGCGTTTGACCATCTCCTGCGCCTGCTTGAGGCGGTAGGCGCGGCGGTCTTCATCGGCCTGCTCGTAGGCGGCCTTCTTGTCGGCGTTGGACTTGTCGGCCTCCCACTCGAGCTTCTTGGCCTCGACCTCGCTGTCCATCACCTCCAGTTGCAGGGCGTGCTGGATGCGCTCGAGGGTGACGTCGGTGCGCCCTTGTTCGAGCTGGCGCGCTTTTTGGATCCACTCGAGCGCCTTGACGGGCTGCTTGAGGCGGCGGTGCAGGTTGACGATCTGCTTGTAAATATTGATGTTTTCCGGCTCTTCTTCCAGCCGCGCTTTCTCCTTTTCGAGCAACTGTCCGAGCGACTCCTCGGTGGTCATCGAGGCGCTGGCCGACTCCATCTCCTCGGCCTCCTTGGCGTCGGCCAGGCGGTCGCGGAAGCTGCTGTCGCCCTCCCAGGAGCCGGCGCTGACGGTCTGCGCGACCGAGGCTTGCCTGACGATGTCCTGTCCATCGGCATCGCCGGGCAGCATCTTGAGCAGCGCGTCACCAACGACAATGGCTTCCTTGTTTTTGCCCTGCTCGATGTAGGCCTTACCGAGCGCCTTGAGGTTCTCAGTGTCCTCGGGATCGATCTCGCGGATGGACTCGTAGGCAAAGGCGGCGGTCGCCCAAAGCGCTTTGGCTTCGGCGGCCTGGCCGAGCAGCTTGTGCGCGGAAACGTTACTGGGGTCGGTGGTCAGGGCGGTTTCCGCAGCGATCATCGCCTTGTCTGGATCCTTCTTCACCATCTGGTTGCCCTTGAACATGAAGGGTGCCTGAGTGACGCGCTTGAAGAGCTTCGAAACGCCCTTGCTCTGGTGGAAGGCCTTGCCGCCGCGTTGCGCCCGGCGCAGCACCTTGCGCACTTCCAGCGCCTCGGGGTGCTGCTTGAGGATGCCCAGGCAGACCGGAATCGCGTAGCTGACGTTACCGTTGGCGATGGCGCGCTCGGCATTTTTAACCTGCTTTTGCAGGCGGGGATCCAGAGAGTCGAAAGTATTTGCTTCAGCCATGTAACGTGAAGTTAAGTCGATAAATGTTAAGTCGATTTTGTCGCAAGAACCATGCTTGTCAATCGCTTAGCCAGCCAAGAAAAGCGCGCGGCGCGTTGGGGAACGAGTTAGGATGGTTCGGGCTTTGCTTTGGTGCGGCGCTTGCGAGGGCGGTTGAGGATAGGGAGGTATTCTCGCAGCGCGTTTTTCGGGCCGTAGCAGAGCAGGGTGTCGCCGGCTTGGATGCCGTCCTCGCCGGTGGGTGCGGGGATGGCCTGACTGCCTCGACTGATGTTCATGACCACGATGCCGCGCTCCTTTAAGCCGGTGTCGGCCAGGGTTTTACCAACCAGCTGGGTGCGCGGCGCGATGGTGAACTCGGCCACCACATAGCCGCGGGCAAAGCTCAGTCGCTGGCGGATATCGGGGTCGCCAAAACGCTGGTTCTCCTCGGTGTAGTCGATGATCGCCCCAGCCACGTCGACCTTGCTGGCCGCCTCGATGCCTTCCAGCCCCGGCGAGCTGTTGACCTCCATGATGACCGGCCCCTCGACGCCCTCCAGCATGTCGACGCCCGCCACCCGCAGGCCGATGATCTGCGCCGCGCGCACCGCCGTTCGCTCGTAGGCGGGCTCCAGGTGCACGGCCTCGACCCGCCCGCCACGGTGCACATTGCTGCGAAACTCGCTGCCCACTGCGCGCCGCCGCATCGCCGCCACCACGCGGTCGCCCACCACCAGCGCGCGGATGTCGCGCCCTCGGCTCTCGGAGACGAAGCGCTGGATGAGCACGTTCTGGCGGGTGCTCTGGAGCGTTTCGATGATGGTTTCCGCCATTTTATCACTCTCGGCGAGGATGACGCCGACGCCCTGCGTGCCTTCGAGCAGCTTGATGATGACCGGCGCGCCGCCCATGCGCTCGATGGCGGGAAGGATTTCGCGCTTCTCGCGCACGAAGGCGGTCGGGGCGATGCCGATGTCGTGGCGGCTGAGAATTTGCAGGCTGCGGAGCTTGTCGCGCGCCACGCTGATCGAAGTCGCGCTGTTGGGGACGAAGACGCCCATCTGTTCGAACTGGCGCACCACGGCGGTGCCGAAAAATGTGATCGAGGCGCCGATGCGCGGGATGATGGCGTCGGGCGGGGTGATGGTCTTGCCGCGATAGCGCAGTTGCGGCTCGTGTGGCTCGACCACCAGGCTGCATTGCAAGGTGTTGATGACCCGCACCTTATGGCCGCGTGCGCGCCCGGCCTCGACCAGTCGCCGAGTGCTGTAAATTTTGGGATTGAGCGATAGGATGCCGAGATGCATACGCAGCGAACGGGTGAACAGCGAGCCGGGTAGGGTAGGGGATCAGCCGAGGAAAGTCGTGAGCGGGCTGGTGGCGGCGGCCTGCTGGGAGGTCGCGCCGAGGCCGACCTCGTGGGCGGTGCGCCCGCATTCGACCGCCATCTTGAAGGCACGCGCCATCGCCGAGGGGTCGCTGGCTACGGCTATCGCGGTGTTGACCAGCACGGCGTCGGCACCCATCTCCATCGCGGCGGCGGCGTGACTGGGCGCGCCCAGTCCGGCATCGACCACCACCGGCACCCGCGCCTGCTCCAGAATGATCTCGATCTGCGCCCGCGTCTCAAGTCCACGATTGCTCCCGATCGGCGAGCCCAGCGGCATCACCGTCGCGCAGCCCACATCCTGCAGGCGCTGCGCCAGCACAGGGTCGGCATTGATATAAGGCAACACGGTAAACCCCTCATCTACCAAGCGTTTGGCCGCCTCCAGCGTCTCGATGGGATCCGGCAGTAAATAGTTGGGATCGAGATGAATCTCCAGCTTGACCCACTTGGGCAACCCGGCGGCCTCGGCCAGCCGCGCAATCCGCACCGCCTCGTCAGCCGTCATCGCGCCCGCCGTATTGGGCAGTACCAGATAGCGCTCCGGCTCCAGAAACTCCAGAATATCGGCAAAGGGATCCTTCTCGCCGCTCAGGCTCGCGCGCTTCAGCGCCACCGTCACCAGACCTGTGCCGCTCTCGCGCAGCGCCGCGCGCATCTGCTCATTGGAGGCAAACTTGCCGGTGCCCACCAGCAGCCGCGAATCAAACTCGCGTCCGGCGATAATCAACTTCTTGGAATCAGCCATCAGCCCGACAAGATAAGTGCGTGCGCCCCCAAATGAAAGAAAGGAATCGCATTTTCAAAAAATGCCTCTAATGATCGAGGAAAAATGAAACGGGCCCGCAGCTGATGCTGCGGACCCGCCTGCCCTGTATCCCTGTTGTGTTTTTCAGATTTTATGAACCTGAAAAAAGTTGGGCTAAATGCTTAGCGTGCCGCGACGGCTTCTTCGTTGATGCCCTGGCTGAGCAGGCCGCCGGTGGCGATCTTGTTCAGCTTGTGGTCAGCGGCTTTTTCCTCGTCAAGGGTATCGCCGAGGATGCTCTTCACGTCGTCGTGATTACTGTCCTTGGCAAACTGCTTGGCGGAGCCGTAGCCAGCCATCTCGTAGTGCTCGACGCGCTGGGCGGCAGCAATGAGGGCGGCGTCCTTCACGTGGCTCTCGGCATCGAGGCTGATGATCTCGCTGCCCTCTTCGATCAGGCCTTTCATAGCGGCGCAGGTCTCGCCTTGGAGGGAGACGTTGAGGATTTTACTGATCCGGTCGAGGCGCTCGACGTGCCCCTTGGTCTCCTCGAGGTGGTCGCGGAAAGCGGCCTTGAGGTCGGGGTCGTTGGCGGCGGCCTCCATCTCTGGCAGCGCGGCCACGAGCTGGGTCTCGGCGCTGTAGAGGTCGCGGAGTTCGTTAATCAATAGGTCGGTGAGGCTTTTTAACATGGTGTGTTGGGTTTGGAGAACTGTGGGTTTTTCGAGTTCGCCATCCCTGAACGCACCTCCCGTGCCCACTTTGGGGATTTTCTGAGCAAAAATCTTTAAGTCCCTATTATCCAATCGCTTATTTTTTTTTAAACTGGCATTACTGATTGATAGCAATGCCCAACGTGCGTGCGAAAGGCAAATTGCACTAAGCCCACCGTTGCCATGCACGATGGCGCGCAAATGCGCTCGAAATGCGGTTTACGCGTTCTCGGGCAGGGGATTGCTGCCGAAGACGCTGACCTTGGACTCCGCATCGCCGCCGACCAGCGTCCGGGCGCGCCGCAGGGCACGCGCGGTCGAGAGGGTCGGGTTCTGCGGGTTGTCGGGGAAAACGTTGTGCCGCCCGAGCCGGTCGAGCAACCCGGAGTTGGCCAGCACCCGCACCACCTCGTCGCGTGCCTCGGAGATCATCAGGGTGCGGTCGTGGTCGTTCATGTAGTTGATGAGCTCTTCGAGCGCCATCATGCTGGTGGCGTCGAGGTGGTGGGCGTTGCGCATCTTCAGCACCATCACCTTCAGCGCCGGATCTTCACACACGCGGCGCATCTGCTCATAGAAGCCGCCCGCCGCGCCAAAAAAGAGGTCGCCCTCCACATGCACAATCGAAATTTCCTCGATCGGGCGCGCGTGCTCGTGGTCGAGCGCCTTGAGCTGCCCCTGATCGTCGAACACATATTCCACCATCTCCGGCTGCCCCACCTTGCGCAGGAAGAGCGCGATCGAGATGCCGACGCCCAGATAAATTGCGTCATCCAGCGGCAGCAGCATCCCGCTGATGAAGGTGCTCCAGAAGACGATGCGGTCGCTCTGCGTCGTGCGCGTCACCAGCTTGATCGCCCGCGCATTGATCAGCGAGATGCCGATAAAAATGACAACCACCGCCAGCGCCGCCTTGGGAATATACTGAATGAAGGAACCCAACGCGACAATCGCCGCCACGATCACCCCGCCCGTGAACAGGCCGGCCACCGGGCTGCGCGCCCCGCTCTCGAAGGCCAGCGCCGAGCGCGTCAGCGAGCCCGAGGCCGGCATACCATTGAAAAGCCCGCAAGCCAGATTGGACGCGCCGATGCTGAACATCTCCTGGTTAGCGTTCAGGCGGCTGCCAGCCTTGGCGGCCAGACTGTTGCCGATCGAGGTGCCCTCCAGCACGCAGAGCAGCGCGATAGCGATGGCCGTGCCGCTCAGTTGCCCCAGCACATTCCAGTCGAGATCGGGCAGCGTCATGTTCCACGAACTCGCGCTCACCGCATCCAGCCGCGCCACCGACCAGCCTCCATAAGTCTCCATCAGGTAGGCGACGACCGACATGAGAATGAGGGTGATCGCCACATTCGGCAGGCTCTTGAAAAAGCGCTTGATGATGATCATCACCGCCGCCGCGATCAGGCTGATCGCCAGCGTGGCCGGGTGCGTCTCGGGCAAGTGCTTGGCGGTCAGATAGACAATATGAAAAAAGGTCGTGCCCTCCTCGCCCTCGCCAAACCCAAAGCCCAGCGCATTGCGCACCTGATTCGCCATAATCAGGGTCGCCGCCGCCGTGATATAGGCGGTTACCACCGTCCGCGAAATATACTGAATCAGATTCGCCACCCGCAGATAGGCGCCCACCATCAAAAATACCCCGACCAGGCACAGCAGCATCGGCAGATAGACCAGCTTCTCCGCCGCCGTCGCCCCCAGTGCCGCAAAAGCGATGAAAAGGGTCACCGCCGTAGCATTGGTCGGCCCCTGCATGATGAAGTGCGAACCCGCGAAAAAAGCGCCCATCAACGCCGCCACCGCCGACCCGAAAATCCCGTATTCAATCGGCAGCCCGGCGATCAGCGCATAGGCAATCCCCTGCGGAAAGGCCAGCAGCGCCACATTGAACCCTGCCCGCGCATCCCCGGCCAGCGCCGCGCCGCCATAACCCCGCAAGTGCTTGCGCAGCGGGAAAAAATCCAGCTGATTCAGATTTCGCAGGGATTGCCCCGTCTCGCGCACCACGCGCCAGCCCACTCTGACAAAGCTCGCCACAGCCGCGTAGCCAAGCAGCAAATCAAGCCGCTGAAAAGCCTTTTCTTTCAGCGGCTTCCGCCTTTTCGTCGCACTCGCTTTATGAGCCGTTGCGCGTGATGAAACAGTCTCAAGCCCGACAAGTTCGCTCAATAAACCTATGAGCAATATGTTTGGCTTGAAGTTGTTTCGCTTGAAGCCGCACGCCGACCGAAGTTATGTGCAAGCGACCTGCGGTGCGCAAAGCCGAACCGAGCCTAAGCCTAGAAGCCCACTTCTTCCGACATAGAGCCGCATAACGGCGACAGGATCGCCGCCTCTTCGCATGCAGCGCCCTCGGTTTTCGATTCGTAGCAGTTTTCTCTGGCACTTGGGGTGGGTGCGGCCTAGCTTGGCGTGACCGCTATGGCGCGCACGATTATATTTGGAGATGTTCACGGCTGCCATGAAGAGCTGGCTGAACTGCTGGCGTTGCTGGAAATTGCCCCCGGCGACCGCGTGATTTCGGTGGGCGATCTGCTGAACCGCGGGCCGGATTCGCACGCGGTGTTCGACCTCGTGCGGGCGCACAATATCGAGTGCATCTTGGGCAATCACGAGCTGCGCCTCCTGCGCTATCGGCGCACCAAGGACACCGCACTACTGAAGGATTACGACTACCCGACGCTCGAAACCCTTACCGAAGAGGACTGGGCGATCATCGAGGGCATGCAAAAGCTGATCGAGCTGCCCGAGCTCAAGACGATCATTGTGCACGGCGGTTTTCTGCCAAACCAGCCCTGGCAACGGCAGGGGGTCGACCTCATCACGCGCATTCAGGTGATCGACCGCAACGGCCAGCCCGGCAAGCGCTCCGAGATGCCCGACGCCAAGCCCTGGGCGGACTTTTGGCAGGGGCCGCCCTTTGTGGTCTATGGGCACACTCCGCGCCCAGGTATCCTGCGGCGACGCTGGTCGCTGGGGATCGACACCGCCTGCGTCTATGGCGGCCATCTTACGGCGGTCATTCTGCCCGAAAAGCGCATCGTCCGCGTACCCGCGCACCGCACCTACGCACGGAGCCGCACCCTGCCGCAACCCATCCCGCAAGATAGTCGCGGGTGACTCGTCGGCGTCGAGCGAGAGTCCTGAAAGTCATCCAACATACGCGGATAACCGTGCTTGCCTTTCGGGTGGAGGCTGGCAGAATGCCGTTATGCGATGGTGGTTGTGCTTGGGGATGCTGTTGGGGGTGGCGGTCTGCGGTGCGAAGACGCGCGAGGAGGCTTTTCAGGAGTTTTTTGCCCGGCAGATTGGAGGTGAGCTGAATGCACGCGCAGCCGATGGCAGCCGTTGCGAGATCCTGACCGAAACCCACGCCATCGAGCTGGCGATGGCCAAGCAGGCGGCCAGCGCAATCGGCGCGAGCCTCGACGCCGGGCTGAAGTTCGGGCGTGAGCCGGGAATCGTGCTGGTGCTCGAAGAGCGTTCGGACGAGCAGTATTTTGTGCATCTCGGCGGCTTGCTTATCCATTACGAGCTGCCGATTCAGCTCTACGCCATCCGCGCTTACGAGGGCGAGGGGCCGACCGACTTCTCTGGCGACCCCGCACCCGCCGGAAAAGCGCCCGATGCGCCTCAGGACGACGTCGGCAGCGGCGACTTCTGGATTTCCTCAACCGGCAAAACCCACGTCCCCGGCTGCCGCTACTACGGCCAGGGCAACGGCGAATTCGCCGACCGCCCAAGCGGCAACGACTGCAAAATCTGCGGCGGCACCAGCCAGCCTTAAGCCCAACCCTGCCGGGCTGACACTCTCCAATGACCTCAAGCCCCATTCTGATCCTCGAAACACCGGAGGTCTCGCTCGGCACGCGCTTTGAGACCCTCGCCACCTCAGCCGGCCTCGATTGTGAACGCGCCGACCTTGGTGCGCCACATGTCGAATCGACCGCTCAAGCGCGGGCGCAAGCGGCTCACGACTGGCTTCAGGCCGCGCCCGCCAAACCCGGATGCGGCATCGAAACCGTGCTGGTGCCCAATCGCCAGCCCATTTTTCAAGCGGCGGCGCGCGCCGCTCTGGAAGCCGGGCGCCCCGCTCCAACAGCACTTCGCAGACCTCGGCTGGATTCCAGTCTGGGACAGCCGCCCCTACACCTTCACCCACACCCCGCTCGGCATGATGCGCTTTGTCGACGGCATCCTCAGTTGGATCAACCCGCGCTACCTGACGGACTCGGCCTGACCGTCAGCCCTTGACGTGCTGCATCACCTTCTCCTCGGGCAGGCGCTCGCCCGTGCGGATCAGGCGCTGCTTGTCGCCCTTGCCATGCGGGATGCCATTCGGCAGCAGATACTCGTAAAAGTGCCCATCCTCCTCCATAAAGAGGTGCGGCTGATCCTGAAAGTCCGGGTCATCCTCCATTTCCGCGTAAAAGTAGCGCCCCTCCCGCACGGTATGATCCTTCTCATGATCCGCATCCGAACCGACCAGAATGTCGCTGTTCTGCCCCTCGACCACCGCAAACCACTGCCGATCGTCGAGCGTGAGCACTCGATGATCGTTGCTCGTTTTAAAAATTTCGTAATGCCCTTCCTGCTTGAGTCTGTTATTCATACAACGATTGCACGCATAGCCCGTGCCACCTTGTCGAGCGAAGCATGTGCCTAAGCGAGATAGCCTGCTAAAACGCAATCCAATCGCCTTGAGTAAAACTATAGTATCGCCCTTTGGTCAAGCTGTTCAAGCCAAGGTAAATCCATCCTTCCGAAGGTGAGTAGCCGTAAGGCAGTAAGTCGGGTTTGGTGGCGAACCATCCAAAATCAGGCTTATAGAACCAGCGAAATTCCGCGGCATGGCAGTCGACCAGAGATTACCTCAATTGCGAGCCCATTTTAGATCCAGGACACTAGTGGATGGTTCCCCGACAAGGACTCGAACCTCGACTAAATGAACCAGAATCACTTGTGCTACCATTACACCATCGGGGAATGGGTAAATTCCAATCATTGAGGAAGCGACGCTTGGCGTCAATGAATTTTCAGAAAAATTGCCCGCCGCAACCGCCGCACTTTTTGACTGTTTTGCCAGTAAGTTGGATGGATGATTGCTATCGAGAATCTCAAAGCCAAGTTTTCTTGGGGCTTGGAAGAAAATAAGTGTGGCGATAGGACGCCGGAATTTTGTTCGCTGGCA